>JBIQML010000171.1:0-2091 GCA_044463405.1 Nakamurella lactea
GCGGGCCACGGTGCCGGCGGACGGCGCCGTGATCGACGCCTCCATCTTCATGGCCTCGATGGTGGCGACCACCTGGCCGGCGCTCACGGAGTCCCCCTCGGCGACGGTGAGCGTCACCACCCCGGCGAACGGGGCCGCCACGTGGTGGGAGTTGCCGGGGTCGGCGCGCTCGGCGACCGGCACGTCGACGGCCACCGACCGGTCCCGGATCTGCAGCGGGCGCAGCTGGCCGTTCAGGGTGGTGACGACGGTGCGCATGCCCTTCTCGTCGGGCTCGCCGATGGCCTCGATGCCCGCGATCAGCTGCACGCCCGGTTCCAGGTCGATGACGTGCTCTGCCCCCGGCGCGAACCCGTACAGGTAGTCGGCGGTGGGCAGCACCCCGATGTCCCCGAACTCCTCGCGGAGCTCGCCGAAGGACGTGGCCGGCGCCGGGAACAGCAGCCGGTTCAGCGTCGGGCGGGGATCCGCGGCCAGCGCCTGCGCGTCCTCGCCGGACAGCGTCCCGGTGCGCGGGGTGTAGCTGCGGCCGGCCAATGCCTTGTCCCGGAACGGTTCCGGCCAGCCGCCGGCGGGCTCGCCCAGCTCCCCGGACAGGAACCCGATCACCGAGTTCGGCACGTCGAACCGGCCGGGGTCGGCCTCGAACTCGGCCGGGTCGACGCCGGCGCCGACCAGGTGCAGCGCCAGGTCTCCGACCACCTTGGACGACGGGGTGACCTTGACCAGCCGGCCCAGCATCGCGTCGGCGGCGGCGTAGGTGGCCTCGATCTGCTCGAACTTGTCGGCCAGGCCGAGCGCGATGGCCTGCTGGCGCAGGTTGGACAGCTGCCCGCCGGGGATCTCGTGCCGGTACACCCGGCCGGTGGGCGAGCGCAGCCCGGACTCGAACGGCGCGTACAGGGCGCGCACGGCCTCCCAGTAGGGCTCCAGGTCCTGCACCGCCGGCAGCGACAGCCCGGTGGCGCGGTCGGTGTGATCGGTGGCGGCCACCAGCGCCGACAGTGGCGGTTGCGACGTGGTGCCGGCCATGGGAGCGCTGGCGGCGTCCACGGCGTCCACCCCGGCGTCGATGGCGGCCAGCAGGGTGGCCAGCTGGCCACCGGCGGTGTCGTGGGTGTGCAGGTGGACGGGCAGGTCGAAGCGTTCCCGCAGGGCGGTGACGAGGATCCTGGCGGCGGGCGCCCGGAGCAGGCCGGCCATGTCCTTGATGGCCAGGATGTGCGCCCCGGAGTCCACGATCTGCTCGGCCAGGCGCAGGTAGTAGTCCAGGGTGTAGAGCGTCTCCGCCGGGTCCGCCAGGTCCGCGGTGTAGCACAGGGCGACCTCGGCCAGGGCGGTGCCGGTCTCGCGGACGGCGTCGATCGCCGGGCGCATCTGCTCGATGTCGTTCAGCGCGTCGAAGATCCGGAACAACTGGATGCCGATGTCGGCGGCGGTGGTCACGAACTGCCGGGTGACCTGCTCGGGGTAGGGCGTGTAGCCGACGGTGTTGCGGCCGCGCAGCAGCATCTGCAGGCAGATGTTGGGGACGGCGGCCGACAGCGCCTCCAGGCGCTCCCAGGGATCCTCGCCGAGGAAGCGCAGCGCGACGTCGTAGGTGGCGCCGCCCCAGGCCTCGATGGACAGCAACTGCGGCGTCAACTGCGCGACGGCGGGGGCGATGGCGGCCAGGTCGCGGGTGCGCACCCTGGTGGCCAGCAGCGACTGGTGGGCGTCCCGGAAGGTGGTGTCGGTGACGCCGACGGCGGCCTGCTCCCGCAGCGCCGCGGCGAACGCCTCCGGGCCCAGATCCGCCAGCCGCTGCCGGCTGCCCGGCGGTGGGGCGGTCTCGTCCAGCGAGGGCACCTTGCTCGCCGGATCCGCCAGGATCGTCGGCCGTTCACCGTGCGGCTTGTTGACCGAGACGTCCGCCAGGAAGGTCAGCAGCTTGGTGCCGCGGTCGGCGGAGTGCCGGGCGGTGAGCAGCTGCGGATGCTGCTCGATGAAGGACGTCGTCACCCCACCGGCGGCGAAGTCCGGGTCGTCCAGCACCGCCTGCAGGAACGGGATGTTGGTGGCGATGCCGCGCACCCGGAACTCGGCCAGCGC
>JBIQML010000171.1:2191-8421 GCA_044463405.1 Nakamurella lactea
CCTGCAGGAACGGGATGTTGGTGGCGATGCCGCGCACCCGGAACTCGGCCAGCGCACGCCGGGCGCGACGCAGCGCCTGCGGCCAGTCGGCGCCGCGGCAGGTCAGCTTGACCAGCAGCGAGTCGAAGTGCGCGCTGACCTCGGCGCCGGCGTGCACGGTGCCGCCGTCCACTCGCACCCCCGCCCCGCCGGGCGAGCGGTAGGTGATGATCCGGCCGGTGTCCGGCCGGAACCCGTTGGCCGGATCCTCGCTGGTGACGCGGCACTGCAGGGCGGCGCCCCGGGTGGTGATGCGGTCCTGGGTCAGGCCCAGGTCCGCCAGCGTGTCCCCGGCGGCGATGCGGATCTGGCTGGAGACCAGGTCGATGTCGGTGATCTCCTCGGTGACGGTGTGCTCCACCTGGATGCGTGGATTCATCTCGATGAAGTGATGCGCCCCGTCGGTACCGACCAGGAATTCCACCGTGCCGGCGTTCACGTAACCGATCTGCCGGGCGAAGGCCACGGCGTCGGCGCAGATGGCCTCCCGGATCGCCGGATCCAGGCCCACCGCCGGGGCCACTTCGATCACCTTCTGGTGCCGGCGCTGCACCGAGCAGTCCCGCTCGTACAGGTGCACGGCGGCGCCGGTGGCGTCGGCCAGCACCTGGACCTCGATGTGCCGCGGATCGACCACCGCGCGCTCCAGGAACACCGTGGGGTCGCCGAAGGCGGACTCGGCCTCTCGCATGGCGGTGCGGATCGCCTCCGCGAGGTCTTCGGGGTGATCGACCCGGCGCATGCCACGTCCACCGCCGCCGGCCACGGCCTTGACGAAGATCGGGAACCCGACCTTGTCGGCGCCGGCGACGAGCTCGTCGACGTCGGCGGACGGTGGGGTGGACTCCAGCACCGGCAGGCCGGCCTCGCGGGCGGCGGCGACGGCCCTGGACTTGTTGCCGGCCAGTTCCAGCACCTCGGCCGGCGGTCCGATGAAGGTGATGCCGGCCTCGGCGCAGGCCTGGGCCAGGTTGGGGTTCTCGGACAGGAAGCCGTAGCCGGGGTAGACGGCGTCGGCGCCGGCCTTGCGGGCCGCCGCGACGATCTCGTCCACGTCCAGGTAGGCGCGCACCGGGTGCCCGATCTCGCCGATCTGGTAGGCCTCATCCGCCTTCTGCCGGTGCGTGGAGTTGCGGTCCTCGTAGGGGTAGACGGCCACCGACGGCACGCCCAGCTCGTAGGCGGCGCGGAAGGCGCGGATGGCGATCTCGCCGCGATTCGCGACCAGGATCTTGGAGAACATAGGGCGCGCGTCTCTCCTGTCGGAGGCGGTGGGCTGGTGTCGTGGGTGGGCGGCGGTGGTGTTCCGGCGGTGTCATGACGCTATCGCGGCGGGCGGTCTCCCCCGTCACCGGCGCCTGCGCACGGACGGTGCCGGTCGGCTCACCCCTTGGCCAGGTAATCCTGGCCCTCGGCATCGACGATCGCGTCGGCCATCGCCGCCAGCGCCGGCGCCCCGGACATCTCCGGGTCCTCCCCCACCAGCGCTGCCGCGTCCTGCCGGGCCTGCTCGATCACCTCGCGGTCCCGCAGCAGCGAGAGCAGCTTGAGCGAGGAGTTCCGGCCGGACTGGGTGGCGCCCAGCACGTCTCCCTCCCGGCGCAGGCCCAGATCCGCCTCGGCCAGGGCGAACCCGTCACCGGTGGCGGCGACCGCGTCCAGCCTGGCCCGCCCGGTGCTGCCCGCCGGCGACTCGGTCACCAGCAGGCACACGCCGGGCACCTGACCCCGGCCGACCCGACCGCGCAGCTGGTGCAGCTGGGACATGCCGAACCGCTCGGCATCCATGATCACCATCACGGTGGCGTTCGGCACGTCGACCCCGACCTCGATGACGGTGGTCGCGACCAGCACGTCGATGTCGCCGGCCGCGAACGCCCGCATGGTGGCGTCCTTGTCGGCGGAGGCCAGCCGGCCGTGCAGCACGTCCAACCGCAGGTCGCCGAGCGGCCCGCTGCGCAGCTGCTCGGCGACGTCCAGCACCGCCAGCGGGGGGCGCCGCGCCGCAGGTTCGCGGGCTCCGTCACCGCCGGGACCGCCGTCCTGGCCGCCGCCGTCGTCGTCGTACGGCTCGTCCGCCCATCCCTCCTCGCCGGTGTCCTCGCCGATCTTGGGGCACACCACGTACGCCTGGTGCCCGGCCGCGACCTCCTCCCGGATGCGTTGCCAGGCCCGCTCCAGCCACGTCGGCTTCTCCGCCGCGGGGACCACCGTGGTCGCCACCCCTGCCCGGCCGACCGGCAGCTCGGACAGCGTCGAGGTGTCCAGATCGCCGTAGACCGTCATGGCAACGGTGCGCGGGATCGGGGTGGCCGTCATCACCAGCACATGCGGAGGGCTGGCGGCGGGATCCTTGGACCGCAACGCATCTCGCTGCTCGACTCCGAACCGGTGCTGCTCGTCCACGACCACCAGGCCGAGGTTGGAGAAGATCACGTCCTCGCTCAGCAGGGCATGCGTGCCCACCACGATCCCGGGCTGGCCGGAGGCGATGTCCAGCAGGGCGCGACGCCGGGCGGCGGACGAGGTGGAGCCGGTCAGCAGGGTCACGGCGATCGCCTCCGGCGGGGCACCCAGCTCGCGGCCCATGCCAAGCGGCCCCAGCACGGCGCGCAGCGACCGGGCGTGCTGGCCGGCCAGCACCTCGGTCGGGGCCAGCATCGCCGCCTGCCGCCCCGAGTCGATCACCTGCAGCATGGCCCGCAGCGCCACCACCGTCTTGCCGGACCCCACCTCACCCTGCAGCAGCCGGTTCATCGGGTGGATGGTCGCCAGGTCGTGCGCGATCGTCTCGCCGACCTCGCGCTGGCCCGCCGTCAGCGCGAACGGCAGCGCCGCGTCGAACGCGTCCAGCAGCTTGCCGGGCACCCGCGGGCAGGGCTCGGCGGGAAAGTCCCGGGCCCGCGCCCGCCGCCGGGCCAGCACCAGTTGCAGCGCCAGCGCCTCGTCGTACCGCAGGCGTTGCTGTGCGCGCTCGAGCGCCTTCTCGCTGCTCGGCCGGTGGATGTTGCGCAGGGCGGTGTCCAGGTCGACCAGCCCGCGGGCGGCCAGCACGGTGTCCGGCACCGGATCGTCGACCGGTCCGAGCACCTCCAGCGCCTGCTTGACGGAGCGTTGCAGCATCGCCGATCGGAGCCCCTCGGTGAGCGGGTACACCGGGATGAGCCCACCGGCGAAGGTCTCCAGCAGCTCCATCACGCCGGCCACGTCGCCGACCTGCCCGTCCGTGGTGGCCACGTCCGGGCCGGACAGCTGCAGCTTGTTGCGGAAGGCGCTGACCTTGCCGGAGAACAGCGCCTCGACGCCGGGGTGCAGCTTCTCGCTCATCCACGGCTGGTTGAAGAAGGTGCAGGTCAGCGGGCGCGTTCCGTCGGTGACCTGCACGGTGGTGATGTGCCGTTGCCGGCGCTGACCTGGTTTGCGCGGCAGCGGGCGGGTGTCGACCTTGACGATGCGTGCCCAGATGGTGACGCGGTCGCCGACCCTCAACTGGGCCAGATCGGTGAGCTTGCCGCGCTCGGAGTACCGGCGGGGATAGTGCCGCAGCAGGTCGCCGACCGTGAGCAGGGACGCCTTGGCCAGCGGCCCTGCCGTGCGCCCGCCGAGCACCTCCCGCAGCGGGGTATCCATCGCCGGTGAGTCCCGCTGCTGCACGTGCCCGCCCTCCTGCGGCTGCGCGGTGCGTTACCCCCGCTCGTCCACTGTCCGCGCACCCATCCTGCACCGTGCGGCCGACAGTCCCGGCCAGCGACCCGCCGCCGCGGGCGTCGATGCTGCCTGGGCTGGGCGCCGACCCGACCGGGATCGACCCGACCGTCAGTACCGGAAGTCCCGCACCCTGGACATGTCGGCGTCCGAGTCCACGAAGTGCGCCGGGTCGATGCCGCGCGCGTCCTCACCGACGCTGTGGCCGGACATCAGGTGGTCGACCAGCAGTCGACGGACCTCGTCGGGGTCGCGATCGGCCAGCGCCGCCACGATCGCCGCGTGCTCGGCGGCGTTGCTCCGTGCCGACGCCGGCGAATGACCGATCACCATCCGGTACCGGCTGACCCGGTGCAGCACCCCGTCCAGCAGCGACGTCAGCACCGCATTCCCCGACATCGACACCAGCGTCAGGTGGAACGCTCGGGTGAGGGCGGACGGATCACCCTCGCCCGAGCGGGCCCACCGTCGCATCTGGCTGATGTTGGCACGCAGTGCCGCCAGGTCTCGCCGGTCCGGTCCGTCGGCCGCAGCGGTGGCGGCGGCGGGGGGCTCGAGCACCAGCCGGGCCTGCTGGATGTCGCGCAGTTCCCGCCAGGACAGCGGCGTGACCACCGCACCCACGTTCGCCACCACCTGCAGCGCACCCTCGGATGCCAGCCGGGCGATCGCCTCCCGGACCGGGATCTTGGAGACCTCCAGAACGCGGGAGATCCGGTCCGCGTTCACTCGCGCCGTCGGTGGCAGCCGGCCGGCCGCCACCTCCCCACGCAGCCAGCGGTAGACCTGGTCGGACTTCGAACCCTGGCCGTCCAGGCCGGACCGCTCGGCGGGAGCCGCCGACGGCACGGAGGGGACGCCGGTCGCGCCCCCGACCGCCGGAGATCTCCGTACCACGCGCCCTCCCCTGCCGGACCTACAGCCCGATCGCGACCGAGCGGCGGAAGATGTCCGCGCCGCCGATCATGCCCTCGGGCGTGTACTGCACGCCGAGCGGCTTGGCCAGGAACGATTGTGTCTCGGACTCACGGCAGGCCCGTATCCGATGGCCCCGAGCGGCCAGGTCGGCCAGCACGTCGTCCGGGATCCGGTCGTCGATGCGCACGTCGGCGACCGCCGGGCCCACCGGGGCGGAGGGGTTGGCACCCTCGCAGTGCAGGCGAGGAGCGGCGATGGCCTGCTGGACGTCCATCCCGAAGTCGACCATGTTGACGATCACCTGGAACATCGCACCGACCACCCGCCGGCCACCCGGAGCGCCCAGCGCCGCCACCACCCGACCGTCCTTGAGCACCAGCGTGGGCGTGGCGTGTCCGACCTGCTTGACCCACGGCGCCACGGAGTTCGGGGTGCCCGGTTCCGGGTTCATCCACATCGTCACGTCGTACAGGTTCAGCCCGGTGCCCGGTGGCACGAAGCACGATCCGAAGGCGAGCCCCAGCGTCTGGGTCAGGGTGACGACGGTGCCGTCACCGTCCGCCGCGATCAGATGGGTGGTGTCGCTGCCACCCGGGTCGCCGGTCGGCGGACCGGACGTACGGCGCCCGCCCGGCTCGTAGACCCAGGGGTCGCCGGGCCGGGTGTTGTCCGGTCGCCGATCCCGTGGGATGCCGTCCACCAGGCCGGCGGCATAGGCCTTGTCGACCAGGCCCGCCATCGGGACCGGCGTTCGTTCCGGATCGCCGACGTACACGAACCGGTCCGTCCAGGCCTGCCGCATGATCTCGGCCAGCAGATGCAGGCACTCTCCGGAGTACCGTGGCCGATCCGACAGCTCGAAATGCTCGGCCAGGTTGAGCATCTCCAGCAGCGTGACGCCGCCGTTCGGGCCGGAGTTGGTGATGATCTGGTAGCCGCGATAGCTGCCTCGCAGCCCATCGGTGTGTTCCGGGCGAAAGCGCGCCAGGTCCGCCGCGCACAACACCCCGCCGGCCGCCTGCACCCCGTCGGCGATCGCCGCCGCGGTGCGCCCCCGGTAATACTCGTCGGCGCCCCCTGCCGCCACCCTGGCGATGGTGTCGGCCAGATCCGGCTGGCGGATCTCGATCGCGTTGCCCTGATAGAACCCAGCGGGCCGGGGTATCCCGCGGGACAGGAAGATCCGGGCCATTTCCGGGAACCGCGCGACATGCCCGTACTCCGAGGCGAAGTGGAAGGTGTCCTCGCCGTCGGGTTCGAACCCGTTGCGGGCCAGCCGTTCGGCAGGCAGGAGCAGATCGGACCACGGCACGGTTCCGTGATCGTCGTGCAGCGCCGCCACTCCGGCAACGTGGCCAGGGACCCCGACCGAGAGCGGCCCGCGCTCGTGCATGTCGTCACGCACCGGCCGCCACCCGAATGCCGCGCTGCCGCTGTCCCGCGGTTGCAGGTAGCGCACGAAGGTGTCCTCTGCAAGGCCGGCGGGGGTTCGCCCGTAGAAGGTGATCTCTTGCGTCCGCCCGGTGCTGGCGGAGTGGTGCAACAGAACGCCGACACCTCCCATGGAA
>JBIQML010000172.1:0-8318 GCA_044463405.1 Nakamurella lactea
TCCGGGTGGCGGAATGGCAGACGCGCTAGCGTGAGGTGCTAGTGCCCCGAGCGGGGCGTGGGGGTTCAAGTCCCCCCTCGGACACCGTTGTTCCGCCTTGTCAGCAGCATCATTCGATCACATGTTGCCGGTAGGTCCGTGCCGGCGCCGCCCCCCTTGCCGCGTGTCCTCAGCGGGGCCGCGACAGTGCCCCCGAAGCGGCGAACATCCGCCGCGCCAGCCCGTTCATCCGTGCGGCGATCACCCGGCCGGTGTCTTGATGTAGGAAGGGCGGACTGGCAGGGTGAGACTCACAGAGCGTCGATGCATGCGGGCGCTGCGGGAGGTTGTGATGCTGACCAACGCCCGGATTGATCGCGCGGCAGACCGGCGGACAGGGGCGGGGCCGGAGGCCGCCCGAGTTGCGGACGCTGGGGCTCCGGTGGGTTTCGTTTCCGTTCCCCTTCTTCACTCCGGGAGCGGCCCACGGGGTGATACCCAGGAGGGGCATGGCGTCGTCGCGGACACCGAGGGTGCGATGGCCTACCTTCGCCGAACGGACGACGGCATCACTGGCGGTGGTGTGGATCAAACTCCGAAGGTCGGGCCCGGAATCATCGACGCCCTACGGCGTTCGCCACGGTTCGACCGGGAGCCGGCCGCGCCGGGCGAATACCGGCCGGTCGCCGACGATGGGCGGGTGATCCGACGGAGGGTGTCGGTACGTGGCCACCCCAACCACCTGCAAGACGGGAAGTTCGGCAATGCGGAAGACCTGCTGGACGCCGTCGACGCCGCCACCACGAAGGCTTTCGGCCAGGTGGTGAGCCGCCCGCTGTTCACCGGACTGGAGGACCTGGTCGCGACCAAT
Organism: Nakamurella lactea; assembly: GCA_044463405.1. Taxonomy (GTDB): domain Bacteria; phylum Actinomycetota; class Actinomycetes; order Mycobacteriales; family Nakamurellaceae; genus Nakamurella; species Nakamurella lactea_B. The sequence continues at coordinate 851 of JBIQML010000172.1, forward strand.
GGGTACATCGGGCTCTGGGTCGAACGAGTAAGGGAGGAGCTTGGCGGCGCCGCAGGGGCGGCGACCGCTGCCCAATTCGGATACGCGATCGAATCCCTCACCACCTACCTGCTCGGTGACTCCGCTGCCGGTTGGAGCCTCACCTATCAGGTGAGCGCGGGACCAACCCGGCCTGACATCGTGGCGAAGAAGGGCGACGCGATCATGTGGCTCGACTTGACCGCCGAGCCAAGTGCGCGGCACATCTACACCCTGAAGAACTGGCACCAGCCCAAGGTTTGCCCCTACCCGCACGCGGAGATCACCTACACCCCGTTCGATGGCGGTACCAGGGCCGTTGTGCTGAAAAGCGGCGCTGCGGAGCTGTCCGGAAAGCCCAACGGCACGGTCATCGACCCGGTCGCGTTGCAGCAGCAGGTCGCCGCCGCCCGCTTACGTCTGGCGGCCAATAAGAAGCGCTGGAAGGAGAAGTACGTTCCGTTGCTGGAGCGCAAGACGAATTCGGCCCTGCAAGCGCGCAAGCTGGACCCCGCGTCGGCCGACGTCCGGGCGCGCAACGCTGTGTTCACCTGGCTGAACCAGGTGTTCCCCAAGGCTGCGCCTTTCGACCTGGTCAAGCTGGATGACGGCGGCGGCCGGCGGCGACCCCGGACCCACACGAAGGTGGCGCGCGGACCCTATGACCGGCCGACGGCGCGATCGTTCAGCCGGGTCACGCCGGAAACGGAGGAGGAGGCGGAGGCGCGACGGCAACGCGAATCCGAGCAGCAGCAGAGGGAAACCGAACAGGCCCGATTGGCGGGTTCGATCCTGAGCGCGCTCGGCGTGAACCCGGCCGTCTTCGGGTTGTGGTTCGCCTCGGTGTCGGAGGCGCGGGGGATCGCATTCCTGCAGGAACAGGATCCCGACGGCGAGGCGCAGGCGCAGTGATGACGGCGGCGTGCGGGGCGATCCCGTGCGGGCAGATTGATCGGGCTTCGGCCGCGGTCTCGTGCTTTCACGCACCTGGTCGCGCCGTTTCGTGATCGGCAGCATCGGTTCTCACACCCGTGGAGAGCGCCTCTGTTGCCCGAGGGCGCTCTGCGCAGCGCGGTGCGGGACTGATGACCAACGCGCCGCACGTGCTACGACATTTCGGACACGACGACCTGCCGTCGAAGACCCGCCCGCTCAACCCAGCGCCTGCGCGAGGTCGGCCCACAGGTCCTCGACGTGTTCGATGCCGACCGACAGCCGCAGCAGCGTCTCGGGGCAACCCTGATCCCGGTCCATCTCGTAGCGCGCCCGCCGCTCGATCAGCGACTCGACCCCGCCCAGGCTGGTGGCGTGACTGATCAGTCGGACAGACGCGCAGACGCGCTCGGCATTCTCGGCGCTGCCGGCGACCTCGAAGGCCAGCATGGCGCCGAATCCGGAATGGTCGCGTGCGGCGCGCCGGTGGCCGGGGTCGTCGGGCAGGCCCGGGTAGCGCACCCTCGTCACCGCCGGATGGGCCGACAGCCGACGGGCCAGTTCGCCAGCGTTGGCCTGGGCGCGCTCCATGCGGACCGCCAGCGTCCGCATCCCGCGCAGCGCCAGGAAGCATTCCAGCGCACCGGGTATCGCGCCGCTCATCGCTCGACCGGCACGGTAGACGGAGGCCCGTTCGGGGTCATGGCAGACAACGGCGCCCAGCATCAGGTCCGAGTGTCCCGCCAGGAACTTCGTCACCGAATGCATCACCACGTCCGCGCCCATCGACAGGGGACGCAGCACGAGCGGCGTGCAGAACGTGGCGTCCACGCAGCTGACCACGCCGGTCGCTCGGGCGGCATCGAGCAGCGCGGGCAGGTCCGGGACGCCCATCAGGGGGTTGGTGACCGCCTCCAACCACACCAGGTCGGCCCCCGGCATTGCCGCCAGCACCGCATCCGTGTCGGTGATGTCCACGGACCGCAGCGTCAGCCGGCCCAGCCGCTGCCGTTCGGAGAACAGGCCCAGGGTGCCGCCGTATGCGGTGCTCGGGACCACGGCGACGGAACCGGACGGCAACTGGTCGATGACCGTGGAGATCGCGGCCATCCCGCTGCCGAATGCGACCGCGCTTCCGCCGTCCAGCGCCCCGAGCGCCTCCTCGAGCGCGCAGATCGTGGCGCTGCCGTCGGCCCGGACGTAGTGGCCGCCCGACGGTCCGCCGTGGTGCAGGTTCGAGGCCAGCACGACCGGCTGGTTCATCGGTCTTCCGGCCTGCCGGTCCGGCCGGCCCGCCGCCACCACCACGGACTCGGGATGCAACCCGTCATCGTGCATGGCGGTCACGGTAACCCGCCCCTTCAGAGGGCGGACTGGGCCGGGTGCGCCGGCGCACAGGCTGCACCCGGTGACGCGCACTGTCGGAGCTGACGAATTCGTCGTCGGGTCCGCGGAGATGGGTCATCGCCGCTCACCGCTTCCGCAGCGGTTCCGGGCGTCGGCGTGTCGGCGTCGAAACGGCCCTCAGCCGGCGGCCGGTTTGAGCGACGTGTCCAGCAGTTCGACCAGTTCGGTCCAGTGGCGCTCCGCGGCGGCCTCGTCGTAGACCGGGAAGTCGGTCTGCGTCCAGCCGTGCAGGGCCTCGGGGTAGACCTCCATCGTGTGCTCGACGCCCGCGTCGGTGAGCATCCGATCCAGTTCCTCGGCCATCTCGGGCGGGTAGCCGGCGTCGTGATCGGCGCCGGCGATCAGCACCCGCGCCCTGATGTCCTTGGCCACGCGGGCGGGATTCAACTCGTCATCGGTGATCAGCCTGCTGGTGTGGAACGTGGCGAGCGCGCTGATGCGGTCGGGGTAGGTTCCCGCCGAGGTGAACGCCAAGGTTCCGCCCATGCAGTAGCCGGTCACTCCGACACCGGCATCGGCGACGTCCTCGCGCGAGGCCAGGTAGTCCAAGAACGCCTGGGTGTCCCGCGCCGCACGCGCGGTGTCGGTCGACGACATGATCGGCCGAAGCGACGCGAAGCCATCCGGAGAGGCCAGCACCTCCTTCGGGTCCAGTGGGCCGTAGTCTCCGTATCGGTAGAAGATGTCAGGCATCAGCACGACGTAGCCGTGGGAGGCCAAGCGCCGGCCCATCTCCAGCGATGCGGGGCGGATGCCGAATGCATCCGTGAACATGATGACCGCGGGGTGCTTCCCTCCGTCGTCCGGTGCGAACACGTACACCGGGCAGTCCCCATCGGCGGTCCGGACGGTCACTTTCTCCTCGTTCATCCACGGTCACCTTCTCGATGCGTCAGCGGGGCTGTCTGCCCCCGGCCCCATGATCCACCCGCACGAGCTCGCACCGGCGGAGGGGTGGGCGGGTGCATCGCGAGGATGCCGATCACCCGTAGCGGGCAACCCACTCGCGTTCGGTTCCCTCGTTTCCCGGTTCCAGCGGCGGGTTCGACACGTCGACGGTGATGAAGGTCTGCCCGGGCTCATCGGGCAACTGCCGGTACTTGGCTCGCTCCGATGGCGGCACGTCGCTCTCGTGCGCGATCGCGATCTCGGCGCCGCCTCGGACGCCGTGCCTCTCGACCACCGGCCTCACCCTTCAACGGATGGCTCGGACGACCACCATGCGGAGCGACGCCGGCCGGCCATCTCGGCCACATCGCCACGCAACCCCAGCATCCCACGATCTCGGACGAACCGGGCGGCGCACCGTTGCCGGAGTGGCCGGCACACGGTCCACGGTCTGGGTTCCCCGGCGGCCGGTCACGTCCCTGCCGGCACCGCATCCGGTGCTGGAGGCGGACGACAGCCAGCCGGACCTGCCACCGCTCACGGCGTGCGCGGCAGCGCCTCCAGGCCGTCGTCACCCAGGTCCACGTCGAGGTCCGATCCAAGTCCGAGATCGGCGAGCACCGTGGCCCCACCGACGGGCGAAGCGGCCTCGCCGGACGGGACGCCGGCCGGCACCCCCTGCTGGTCCGACCCAACGGGTTCGCCGGAACCAGAGCGGCCTCGCCATGTCTGCCACGCCGTCCGGACCCCCGTCACCATCCAGGCGCTGGCCACCAGAACGCACGCCGCGACGATGCCGTCCAGCCACCAATGGTTCGCCGTCACCACCACCACCAGCACGGTGAGCACCGCGTGCGCCGGGCCGAGGATGCGCCACCGGCTGCCCGCGATCCGCCAGGTGTAGAACGCCACCAGCAGCGCCCAGCCCACATGCACCGACGGCATCGCGGAGAGCTCATCGGCTCCCAGCCCACTGCCGTACACCGACTGCCCGTACACCAGGGCGGTGTCGACCATGTTCGGCATCATCCGCGGCGGGGCCACCGGCATGAATTGGATCAGCAGGCAGCACAGTGTCGCGCTGACAAGAACCCACCGCACCGGCCGGTAATGCTCGCGATGCCTGACGAACAGCCAGACCAGGAACGCGATCGTCGCCGGGAAGTGCACCCCCGCGTAGTACAGGTTCGCCGCCTGCACCACCAGGGGGTGGCCGAGCACCAACTGCTGCAGCGCATGCTCGGACGGTAGCGGCAGGTGCAGGTCGAACTCCTGGATCCACGCGGCTCTGCTCAGCGCGCCCGAGGTTCTGGTCAGGGCCAATCGTCCGGCCAGCTGCCACAGCCCGTACAGCACGAGCAGCATGGCCGCCTCGCGCAGGAAGGAACCGATGGCCTGGGCCTTCCGGCGCGTGATCAGGGCCAGCCCGGCGCCGACCGCGCCGGCGGCCGCGCCGAGACCGATGGCGCCTTCCCACGGCAGAGCTATTGCCACAAAGGATCACTATGCCGTTCGACCGTGCCGCGCGCATCGGCGACCCACCGATCGCTGCCCGACGCAATCCTGATCCTCCGCTCGCCGCCCCGCGTCCAGCAGGCGAGAACCGGCTGGCGACCCGGCACCGGCCGGAAACGCGGAACCTGGGTCAGCCGGGTGAGTCGGCGACCCAGAATTCGACGAACTGGTTGGACCAGGACATAAAGCCTGGATCGAGCAGGAGTTTCTTGAACGGGCGAAGCCCGCCCACCGTGATACCGACGGCCTGCGGCCGCCTTTCGACCTCCATCCAGGGCCAACAGGGAAATAGTCGACATAGCTATAGTCGCCATGTACCATGAATCCCATGGCGACGCGCGAGGGGCCGACGACGGGATACCTGCTGTGGCGACTGACGATGCAGTGGCGCGCCGCGGTCGACCGGGCACTCGCACACCTCGGACTCACCCACGCCCAGTACAGCGTGCTGGCGTCGCTGTACGGCATGTCGCTGAGCGGCAGCCATCCGAGCCAGCGCGAGCTGGCCGACCATACGGGACTGGAGGCCCTCTACATCTCGAAGCTCGCACGGGCCCTGGAAGGTGCCGGGATGATCGAGCGAGTGGAGAGTCCGAGGGACTCGCGGGCGGTAGAGCTGAGCCTCACAGCGCGCGGCGCCCGGATCATCGCCGATGCCATCCCCATCGTCCACGAGCTCCAGGACGACCTGACGGCGCCCATCGGCGGCATCACCAGTCGCCGCCATCAGCAACTCGTTCGAACCCTGCAGGATCTGTTGCAGCAACGACCGTGAAAGGACACAGCCATGACGGAACCCGGATTGCTCACCGGTCGGGACATCGGCGAGGCGGAGGGCGCCATGACCGCCCTGCTCGAACGCGCCCTGGCCCCGAGCGGCCGCAGCCGCGCGGAGTACATCACCCTGCGGCTGCTGGCCGCACGCGGCTCCTTCGAGAGCCCGTCCGATCTGGCGGACTTCCTGGCCGGCCAACGGCAACTCGGCCTGGATCGGGCGTCCGCCGAGGCCCTGCTGGACCGCATGCAGGCGGACGGCCTGGTGACGGCCGGACCGGTCACGCCCACGGCCGGACCGGTCACGCTGACGGCCGACGGGCGGGCCGTGCTGGACGACCTGGCGGCCCGGATCGCTCCGGTCACCCGACAGGTATTCACGGGCATCGAGCGTGACGACCTGGCCGCGGCGCACCGGGTGCTGACGGAGCTGATCGAGCGGGCCAACGGGATGACCGCGGTCGGCGGGGCACGCTGAGGCCGATCGCCGGGCGCGCACGTCTGCGGCGGCGGTCGGGACGCCGCCGACCTCGTCACCGCTGTCCGTGCCCCGATGCAGACTGGCGGGATGGGCGACCGACCGGACCTTCCTCCGCCCCTGCTCACCCGGCTGCGAGCCCTGTTCGAGGGGCTGCCGGAGTGCGTGCAGGAGGCGGCCTGGACGGGCGTGCGCTGGCGTGTCGCGCACCGCACGGTGGCGCACGCCTTCGGGGGCGAGGATCAGCGGTTCCGGATCACCTTCCGGGCCGAGGCGGGGGAGTTGCTGGCCTTCGAGCACCTGGGGCCCTCGTACTTCAGGTCCGACTGGGGCGGCAACGTGGTCGGCGTGATCCTCGACGAGCGCACCGACTGGGGCGAGCTGGCCGAATTCGTCCTCGACTCCTACTGCCTGCAGGCTCCGGCCCGGCTGGCCGACGCGGTGCAGCGACCGCCGGAGCCCACCGGCCGCCGGCCCGGCCGCGACGGGTGACCGGCTGCTAGCCCGACGCCAGGCACCACCACCGCGAGGCCGGCAGCGTCCTCCCAGGGAAGCGACAGTGCCACGAGCCATGACCATGCAGCATGCCCCGGCCGGCGGTCACGGATTGACCGATCGAGTGACCGCCGGGGCCTCGGAGGGGCGGGCCGGGCGGCGCGGTGATAGGAAGAGCGCCATGAATTCCCCCCAGGAACCGGCCACCACCTCCGAGTCCGAGGTCGTGCAGCTGTGCAGCGAGCTGATCCGAATCCCGTCGGTCAACACCGGCGACCCGTCCACCATCGGTGACGGGGAGGCCCGGGCGGCCCGCTACATCCAGGCCAAGCTGGAGGAGGTCGGCTACACCACGGCCTACGCCGAGTCGGTGCCCGGTCGGGGCAACGTGGTGTGCCGGCTGTCCGGCGCCGACCCGTCGCGGGGTGCGCTGCTGGTGCACGGTCACGTGGACGTGGTGCCCGCCGACCCCGCCGAATGGCAGGTAGATCCATTCTCCGGGGCCGTGCAGGACGGCTACGTGTGGGGCCGCGGCGCGGTGGACATGAAGGACATGGTCGCCATGAGCGTGGCCGTCGCCCGGGACTTCAAACGACGCGGGGTGGTGCCGCCGCGGGACATCATCTTCTGCTTCATGGCCGACGAGGAGGCCGGCGGCAACTACGGCGCCATGTGGCTGGTGGACAACCATCCCGAGTGGTTCGCCGGGGCCACCGAAGCGATCAGCGAGGTCGGCGGGTTCTCCGTCACCTTCGAGGGTTCTCGACGCGCCTATCTGGTCGCCGCCGCGGAGAAGGGCATCGCCTGGGCGACGCTGCGGGCCTCCGGCCGAGCGGGGCACGGCTCGATGGCCAACGACGACAACGCCGTCACCCGGATCGCCGAGGCGGTCGCCCGGCTTGGCACCCACCGGTTCCCGCTGCACCGCACGGCGACGGTCGACGCGTTCATGGCGTCCAT
>JBIQML010000173.1:0-8300 GCA_044463405.1 Nakamurella lactea
GCGTCGAGGTGGGCACCCGCTCCTCGTAGTGGGCGATGACCTCCTCGATCAGCAACCGGGTGCCGCGGGGATCGGACAGCGGGTCCAGGCCACGTCGCCGGACGAGCTCGCGGACCTCGTCCTGGATGTGTTCGGTGGCGGTCGGCACGGCGTGGTACCCCCCGGGAATGGCGACGATCTGAACGCCGATGACGGTAGTCGATCCGGAGCCGGGCGCGGACCGGTTGTGCACAACCTCGCCCTGCGGGTCGTGGCTGCCGCGACGCGCCATGGCGCGTGCTGACACCCACGACTCGTCCCTGAGCGGTATCAGTTTCGATCGGCGGCGGGTGCGGACAGCAGACCGTGGCGGGCGGCGTTGGTCAGCGCCGCCGCCCTGGAGTTGGCCCCGAGCTTCGCGTACAGGCTGCGCACCTGCGACTTGATGGTGTTGTACGAGACGAACATTTCGGCGGCGATCTCCTGCAGCGTGCCGCCGTCGGCGATCCGGTTCAGGACTCGGCGTTCCCGAGCGGTCAGCCTGATGAGCGTGATCGGCCGTCCGAACGGGCCGGGGGTGCGGCGTAGCGGTTCACGATTCAGCAGGGCCTCGACCTCCGGCACCGCGGTGGCCACCTGGTGCAGGTCCTGGCGGGGAACCATCGCGAACGGGAGCAGCGACCCCGCCGCACGAGTGGTCTGCCAGGCTTCGGTCAGGGATTCGACGGCCCCCTCTGCATCCCCCTGGCGATGCCGGGCGATGGCCGCCACCAGCAACAGTTCGCCGCGGGGGCCGGGTGGCCGCGTCACGTCGTGGGCCATCGCGACGTGCGCTGCCGTGTCGTCCCCGGTCAGCAGCGCCAGTCGTGCGGCGGCCGGCTGCAGAGCCGGGTGGGGTGACGCCGCCCCCAGCACCGATCGCGCGGCCCCCGCGAGTCCCAGCGACAGCAGCAGGTCGACCCGTATCGCCGCGAGCAACGGCCCCATGGTGGACGGCGCTGCCAGCCACGCTGCCTCGCTCTGCAACTCCTCCTCGACAAGCCGCAGCGCTTCGTGCCGGTCACCCCACAACAGGCTGCGCCGGGCATGGACGTAGGTGATGAACGGCCGCCAGGTTCGCTCCTCGGTGAACTCCTGGTCGATCAGCGGCAGCAGCGGCGCCAGGTGGTCGGGACGCAGCCGGTCGATCGCCACCAGCGCGCGGGCCAGCACGGGGGATCGCTCGATGGTCGGTGTGAGACTGCCTGGCGTCGTGCCGGTCTGGTTCTTCCGGCGGAGCCATGCTCCGGCGCGGGCGGCGTCTCCCTGCAGCGCGTGTAGCAGGCCGAGCTTTCCCGCCGCGTCGCGGCGGATATATCCCTCACCATCGCGCGGAGAATTCTGGTAGGCCGTTCGGAGCGTCGATTCCGCGCCCGTCAGATCTCCGAACACCATTCTGGTGATACCGGTCTGCAGCATGGCCGAGGGCAGCAGCGCGCCGATCTCCTTGAATCGCCGTGTGATCGCGCAGCGGCCTATGATCTCGCTCCGCCGCGCGTACTCCATGGCATGCCGCGGCAGTCCACGCATCCTGGTGGCGACCATCATGGTCACTGCCGTGTGCAGTGCGGTCCTGGCGGTGGGAGACGCGGCCAGCGCCCTGAGTGCTCGCTCCTCCGCCGGCAGCGGATCGGGCATGGTCAGAACCGCAGTGTCGGTCACCTCGCCCAATAGGTGCAACCGGATGTCACGGGCGGCCGTCGCTCGGGGGCTGGACATGATCTCGTCCAGCGGGATGGCGGCGAGGGCCTCGTCCAGCACCGCCGGGTTCTGATGCAGAAGCTGGCCCCAGAACTCTTCGACGATCCGGACCAGCAGTGCGGTGTCGCCGGCCTGCAGGGAATGGTGCGCCGCGGACGCGGCGTCGTCGTCATGCAGGTACCACAGCGCCAGTCGACGGTGCAGCGCCGCAAGGTCTCCCGGGCGACGGCGGGCGAACTCCTCCCGGAGGGCATTCCTGGCGGCATCGGGCCATCGATAGATCCGCCGTCCTCGGTGATCCTTGACGGTGAGGACTCCAGCGGATTCCAGCCTTTCCAGGCGTCCATCGATGGATTCGTCCTCGGTGATATGACGGGCGGCCTCGTCGGTCAGTGTTTCCGGTATGGACATCACTAACGCGAATTCTAGCCACTTGTCGTTGTGAAGCCTCGGCAGTACGCGCGTTGCCAGGTAGTCACGAGCGACCGACAGTGCGGCTTCGTCGACTGTCTGCTGCGGATCGTCATGCAGCGCAAGCAGAACCTCGCGAGTCGGCTCGGGCCAACCCGCCGTGCAGCGATGTATCTCAGTAGCCCATCCGGCAGAAAGGTGGGGAAATGGCGGCGATACGGACGCTATCTCCTCGACAGTGAACGCCAATTCTGGAGACTCGATCAATGTCGTGTCCATGCCCACTCGCAGGGCATCTGGAAAATAGCGCGATGATCGCAGGCACACGACAAGATGGACGTTCTGGCAGTAGCGAACCAGGTCGATCAAATGGCGTTCGATATGAGGGTCTGACAGCTCGTCACCATCGTCGACGACGATGGTGAGTCTCGTCGTGAGGCCACGCGCGGCAGTTTCGATGCTCCGCCGCAACGGCCCGCGCACCGACCGCAGGGGGATACCCGCTTCGGTCATCAGCCCGGCCAGCTCGGACCAGAACGAGGTCGCGTCCAGGTCCGGATCGGCCCTGATCCAGACGGCGCGACCGTCACGGCCGTCGGGGCTGTGGAGCCATTGGGTCACCGCGACGGTCTTGCCGAAGCCCGACGGTGCGCGCAACACCGTCAGCGGGGTTCGACGTCCGAGCCGTTGCGTCAGCCGGTGCCGTTCGATCAACCCGGGCGGCAGACGGGGGACACCGACGTGGGATCGCTTCCAGCCTGCGGCCGGGCATTCGGACGTCGGCCGAGCCAGGACGCCACACCGTGACCCCCCCGGACTGCACACCCCATGCTCCCCCACGTGCCAACCGCCCGCCCCTAGCGATGATTCGATCACAAGCAGTGAACCAGAAGCTCGACGATCAGCGTCGATATACCCCAGATGGCCCTAACGACATGACCCGACCCCTCCGTTCCATCACCAGTTCGGACGCCGAGAGCCGCCACCTTGATGACGGAGGGTATGCACTTCGCGCCGCATGGTCGCGACTCGCCGCGACCGGGTGCACTCGCTCGCCCGAAAGTAGGCCATTTGCCAGGTGTGGCGACCGATGCCAGGGACGTCCCTGCTCGGGTGAAAGAGCGGGTGAATTCCGAACAGCGCTCTGGCCAGCACGTGCCCGCCTCTGGAAACGTAACTCACTGTCACGCAGGCTGCGCTCGCAGTGACCGGGGGGTTCCGGCACCACATCGAGCTTGGCGCACGCGTGCTCACGTCGCTCGAGGCCGGGAGAACCTGATGCACCAAATCCCAACCACCCTGCGCAGGCTGCTCCGGGCGGCATCGCGGCGGCGCGGACGGCATGGCGGGTATCGCCGCGGCGTTGGCCTGACCTCTGTGATGGCGCTGGTGGCAGGTCTGGTGACCGCCACGGCGGTGGCGGCGGTGGGACCGGCAGCGCCGTCCGAGGCCGCGCCCGGTGACTGGACCTGTGACACCTACGGTTATTTGTTCCAATCATCTAGCCTGACCAGTGAACACCATGTGACCGCCATCGACCTGGTCACCGGTCAGCCGACCGACGTCGGCACGACCGTCGATTACCTGAACGCGGTCGGCTACAACACGACTGACAACAGGTTCTATGCGTGGGCCGGTGGATCCGCCGGACACCTTGTCCAGCTCGCCGCGGATCTGACCGAGACCACCGTCCCCATATCGGGCACGCTGCCACAGGTCTCCTACAACGTGGGCGACTTCGACGACGCCGGTCACCTCTGGATCACCTCCAACGGGCTTGATGCCGGCCCTTGGCCATGGGCGGAGATCGATCTCCAGCAGGGTTCGGCCACGTACGGTCAGGTCATCGACCAGGGCAGCTTCGGCTCGTCGGATCTCGTTCCGGCGGACTGGTCGTGGGTGGGCGGCAAGCTCTACGCGACGAAGGGTTTCGACACCGCGGGGGGACTGGTCCCGCACCTGCTGCAGTTCGATCCGGCCGATTCCGGCGCGGGCATCACCGACCTGGGCGCACTGGTCGGGGCCAACAGCTGGACCGGTAGCGCCGGCGCGACCTATACCGACGGCACCTACGTGTACGCCCAGGAGAATTCCACGGGCGACATCTTCCGGATCGATCCGACCGACAGGACGACCATCCTGGTCACCGACGAGCCGGAAGGGTCATCGAACAACGACGGTGCCCGCTGTTCAACGGCGCCGATTCCGACGATCACCGTCACCAAGACGGTGGACAGCCGGGTGGCCGCGGGCGACCAGTTCACCGTCGGCCTGCAGAATTCCGACGGCGTCGAGTTGACCTCGGCGACCACCTCGGGAACCGACACCACCGCGTCGACCACCGACTGGCCCGTCTCGCCGAACGCGCAGTACACCATCACCGACAAGACCACGGACGGCTCGCCCAACACCATCGCGGCGTACGACGCGACCATCAGCTGCCAGACGTCGGGCGGTGACGGCGTGCCCGCCACCGCAGGCGATCCCGGCGAGTGGACCATCACCTCGTCGGCGACCGACGCGATCACCTGTGAGGTGACCAACGGTGCGACGACGGAGCCGACGTGGCAGTGCACGGCCTACGGATATCTATTCCAGTCGCCCGGCGACGGTTCGCACACGATTACCCGGGTCGACCTCGTCAGCGGGGCCACCGCGCCCGCCGGGACCACCCCGGATAACGTGAACGCGGTTGCCTACAACACCCTCGATGACTACATGTACGGCTGGGACATCACGTCATCTCAGCTCATCCGAATCAACGGGGACGGCTCCCTGACCGGGCTCGGGGTGCCCGATGGCATGGTCACCGGCAACTGGAATGTCGGCGGCTTCGACGGCGCCGGCCAGCTGTGGATGATGGACTCGAACCTGTCCGTCTTCCCGTGGGTGCACATTGACCTTGCCCCTGGCTCACCGACCTACGGGACGGTGATCGACTCCGGCACCACGACCCGCCCCGCCGGGCTCAGCAGCACCAGCGACTGGGCGTTCACCCACGGTTCGTTCTATGGGGTCGCGGCGTCCGTCGATCCGACCGGCCCGGCCCACCTGACGCGATTCGACAGCGTCAGCGGGCAGCTGGTCGATGAGGGGCCACTGCCGGGCGTTCCGTCCGCGACGCCGGAAGGCAGTGCGGGTTACGGCGCGGCCTACGTCGATGCCAGCGGCTACCTGTACGTCTCGAACAACCGGACGGGCTCGATCTACCGGGTGAACGTCATGACCAACGCCGCGATCCTGGTGACCGCGGATGGCCCGCCGTCGTTCAACAACGACGGCGCTCGGTGCTCGACCGCTGCTATCCCGACGATCTCCATCACCAAGACCGTGGCGGCCCGGGTCAGCCCGACTGACCAGTTCACCGTCGGCCTGGAGGACGGCGATGGTGACGTGCTGACCTCCGCGACCACCTCCGGCACCGACACGTCGGTGTCGACGACGGACTGGCCTGTCTCGCCCAATACTGACTACACCGTCACCGACGCGACGACCGGTGATTCGCCGAACTCCATGGCGGCGTACGACGCGACCATCAGCTGCCAGACGTCGGGCGGTGACGACGTGTCGGCCACCGCCGGTGATCCGGGGCAGTGGAGTATCACCTCGTCCGATACCGAAGCGATCACCTGTACCGTGACCAACTCCCCCAAGCCACCGGGGTCGACGTTCCAGTGTTTGGCCAACGCTCCGGGCATGCTGTTCCAGCACGTTTCGCCGGCAACTCCGCCGACCGTGATGAACACGGTGGACATGGTGACCGGCCAGGCTTCGCCGGATCCGGTGTTCACGATCGCCGATCGTGCCATCAATGCCGTGGGATACAACGTGGTGGACAACTACGTCTACGGCTGGGACCGAAACACCAACAAGGGTGTGGTCCGCGTCGACAGCGCCGGCAATACCCAGGTACTGGGCCTACCCGCCGGGTTCGGCGCCTATCAGGCACCGATCATCGGCGATGTGGACGATCAGGGGCACTACTGGATCGTCTCGCAGCTGGCCGGTGGGAGCCAGGACAAGCACTGGTTCGAGATCGACCTGAACCCTGGTGCCACGTTCATGACGATCCTGGACCAGGGTGACGTCACCTGGACCGCGTCGGCGGATTGGGCATACCTGCCTGGCACGAATGCGCTGTACACGGTCGGGGCCGGCGGCGACGGCATCCTGTACAAGTTCGACAGAGGCACGCACACGCTGACCGATGTGGGGTCGCTCGGAGCGTCGGGCGCCGGGATCACCAACCCTGGAGCGATGTACGCCGACCCGGACGGGCACCTGTACACCTCCAACAACACCGGTGGCGCGATCTACCGGGTCGACGTCAACTCGGTCACCGCCGCCTGGTTCGCAGACGGCCCGGCCTCTTCGGGTAACGATGGTGCTCGCTGCGCCACCTCGCCGATCGCGATCGACTTCGGTGACGCGCTGGCCAGCTATGGCACCGCGTTGGCGGAAGACGGTCCGCGCCACATGATCCCCGGATACGACCAGGACGCGCACACGGCTCCGGTGATGCTGGGTGCGCACATCGACGCGGAATCCGACGGGCAACCGACGAATGATGCCAATGGTGACGACAACACCGGCGTCGACGACGAGGACGGCGTGACGTTCAACCCGGACCTGGGCTATTCGACTCCGACGTTGCGCACCGGGCTGGACGCCGACACCCAACAGCCGGTGCAGAACCACCTGACCGTCAACGCCTCGGCCGATGGGTTCGTGAGCGTGTGGGTGGACTGGAACGAGGACGGCGACTTCGCCGACGCGGGGGAGCAGGTCGCCAGTGCCCAGTCGGTGACCGCAGGGGACAACGAGCTTACGTTCTCGCAGGGCGACAACCCGCCTGGGATCTACACCTACGTGCGCGTGCGGTACTCGACCGACGCCGGCTCGATCGCCGAACCGACCGGTAGCGCGCCGGACGGCGAGGTGGAGGACTACCGCGTCCAGGTGGAACGCCTGATCATGCCGTCCTCCTGCACGGTCAGCGCGGTCGACCACTACGCCTTCACGTTCGGCGACTTCGACGTGCTCGATGCCGGCGACCCCGCCGGAGGCCCGGGGACCACGGTGCGATTCCACGACGTGTCGGTCGTCGGCGGTGTGCCGGTGGACATGATCGTCGACGTCATCGACGGGTCCACCCTGCGGATCGGTCTCGGCACGGGCGGCGTGATCGGAACCGACGACGCTGACTGGCAGATCAACGGCTCCGCCACACTGAAGTACACCTTCGTGCGCGCCGACACCGACACGCCGATCGACGTCAACGCGGTGTTCACCGTGAACGACATGGACGGTCCACCGTCGAACTTCCACGAGGTGGCGTCCTTCGACGCCGCCGACCTCGCCGGATACGCCGTCACCCAGGGCAGCCTGGTCACCATCGACGAGACCGGGGGACAGGTGTCCTTCCTCGGCCATGGGGACAACAACGGCGATCCGCCCAGCAGGTTCCAGATCACGCTCGAGGGCATCAGCACGCTGCAGGCCATCTGGCAGGGCGGCACGAACTCCGGCTTCGGCTTCGACGGTGACGGCGACCTGACGCTCCAGCCGGCGTGCAGCGACTTCGGAGATGCGCCCGACTCGTATGGCACGACGCTGGCTAGCGACGGTGCGCGGTCGACGGTCGTGAGTGGCTTGACGCTGGGCACGAAGGTCGACTTCGATCCGGACGGCCAGCCCAATGACACCGCCACCGGTGACGACAACAACCGGGTCGCCGACGAGGACGGCGTCACCGACCCGATCGAGATCCAGACCGGGGTGCCGACGGTGGTGCACGTATCCGCGACGAACGACACCGATACCGCGGCGACCCTGGCCGGCTGGATCGACCTGGACTACAGCGGCACCTTCGATTCCGGTGAGCTGCAGAAGGTCTCGGTGCCGGCGAACTCCGGCACGGCGGACTACACGCTGACCTGGCCGGCGCAGGACCCACCCGGTGACCCGACATTCGCCCGATTCCGACTGCTGTCCGGGGATGTGGCGGATCCGTCGCCGACCGGTGACTGGCCGGACGGTGGCGAGGTGGAGGACTACCAGGTTCAGTCCCGGGCGCTGTCGATCGTGAAGACGTCGGACGCGACCGCGGCGACCCGGGTGGGCGACACGGTGCACTACGAGGCGCCGTCGGGCGACATGGCGGTCACCGT
>JBIQML010000174.1:0-8220 GCA_044463405.1 Nakamurella lactea
CCCGAGCCGGAGCCCGAACCGATGTACGTGCCGCCGCCTCCGGAACCCGAGCCGGAGAAGGGCTTCCCGCTGTGGTGGGTGGTGGGGGCGAGCGCCGCGCTGGTGATCATCACCATTCTGGTCGCTTGGATCGCGCTGGCGGTCTGAACTCTGCCGCGCGCCCGCGGTCACGACGCCGACGAATACGATCTCCCTTGTGCGGGCTTCTGTTCGGGTCCCTACGGTCCCGCGGGCACATCCAGGGTGACCGTCACCCTGTTGCCGGAGCCGGACGCCGGGCTCTTCACCGACGTGGGGCTGGGTACTGAGTAGGTCTTGCCGCCGGCGGTGTAGCTGGCCGCAATCGTGTAAGTGGTGGAAGGCTTGAGTCCGCCGATCGTGACGTTCCCGTCGCCGTCGGTGGAGCCGTTGAACGATGCCGCGCCGGCCGAGAGCGTCACCTGGGTGCTCTTGACCAGGTCGCCAGCCGAGTCCTTGACCAGCAGCTTGACCGAGGTGGTCTGGGCCGCCAACGGGAGGGTCAGCGTGACTGTGGTGTCCTCGTCACTGGTCTTCTTCGAACCGCTCGCGGCCCAGGTGTTGCCATCGGAATCCTGATAGTTGGCCGACACCTTGTAGGTGGTAGCGGTCGCCAGGTCGTAGTAGGTGGTTGATCCATCGGATTGGGATTCCGGAGGCGTCACGTCGTTCCCGCCGGTCGACAGTTCCAGTGTGGCGGCGCTCGGTGCGCCACTCGGGCCGCCCGAGACCGTGACCTTCAGCATAGCGGCGGTGTAGTCCAGGGTCAGCGTCTGGCCGTGCGTCGTGGTGACGTCGACGGCGTCGTCGCCGTCGACGGTCGTCGAACCGAAAACATCATCCGGGTCCGTTGGCGTGGCAGACAGGCTGTAGGTCTTGTCCGGCAGGACGAGTGTCGGCCCGGTGTAGGTTTTCCCGGAGTTGATCGTTGGGCTGTCGGACCAGGCAGCGGTCCCGCTGGTCGTGGTGCCCGAGTACACCGCGACGTCGACCTTGTGGGTGTCCGCCGGCCGGTTGTCCACCGTTTCGAAATCGACCTTCGGGGTCAGGCTGTATCCGCTGAACGCCACCGGGTCGGCGGAGGGGACGTTGATGCCGGGTTGATTGGGCAACTCGAACACATGAGTGTCGTCGGTCGCGGTCGCCGCGATCGAGAAGTTCCATGACGCCCGGCCGAGAGTGACGGCGTCGCTGCCGGTGAAGGTGAAGGGCTTCGTCACCGATGGATCCGTGGCGCACGTCGCCGTGACGGTGGCATTGAAGGTCGCTGCCTTGCCGTTCAGGTCGAACGTCAGGTTCACCGACGTGGTGGCTGTGATGGTGCTCGAGACTCCGGTGCTGGGTGTCGTCGCGGGATCGCCGATGGTGAAGGTGGTCGAAACGCTGCGCCAGGCCGCGAGACTCGACACATCCGGCTTCCACGAGTACTTGCCTGGGGGCAGGAACAGATCGATCGTGGCAAGGTGTTTCGCGGCATCGACGAGGGCGTTCGGGGACGGGTCAACCGTGACGGCGTCATCGCCCGAGCCTTGTGTCAGCGTGATCGGGATGCTGGACTTGTCCGCCGGTGACGTGACGCAATCGGTGTCTTTCCAGTTGACCGTCAGTGTCGTCGCGGCGGCGTTGAGCGTCAGGGAGGTGTTCACGTTGCCGCTGGCGGGAACCGTCAGGTCCTTCGTGGTGGACATGTCGAACGGGGCACTGCCCTGGCCCGTGACGGTGACTGTCCAGGTGCCGCTCGGCACGGTACCGGCATTGATCGTATAGGGCACGGTCGTCCCGTTGCCGCTGATCGGGATGCCGGGAATGGGCCCGTCGCCGGTCGCCCTGCCGTCGTGACCGGTCTGCGTGAGCGTCACCGTCGCGCCGGACAGGTCGATTCCTTGTGGTGTGGTCAGGGTGACGGTGACCGGCGTGGCCGCCGCCTGCATGCGGATGTCCAGCGACTGCACCGGTTGTTGCAAGAAGTTGACGGTGATCGGCCCTGAGAAGTACGTGGTGTATCCGGCGGCCTTGACCTGGATCTGGTAGTACATACCGGCGCTGGGGTTGGAATCGGTCACCTTAGTGAAGGTGTACAAGCCGGCGCCCAGACCGTTGTTGCCCTCGGTCGTCACGGGGCTGATGGTGTTTCCGTCGAAGTCGGTGACCGAGCAGCTGCCTTGCCAGATGCACAGAGACACCGTCGCGGTGGAAATGGCGTTGCCCGAGTTGTCCATCACCGACCCGTTGATGGTGCTGGCGCGGGCGATGATCTGGATTTCTGGCAATCGCTGAGGTTGACCTGTCGTGCTCGGATCCACCTGAATGAGCTGGTCTGGGACGGGGCTGTAACCGCTCGCCAGGGTGATGCCAAGGGTGTACGGCCCGGGCGGGAGGCCGCTGAATGCGAAGTAGTGGTCTGTGTCGTTGTCGGTGACGCAGCCGGGTTGCGTGCCGCTGACGGTGTCCGTGCTGTCGATGGTGCAGGTCCACACACCGGGCTCCGGTGAGAGCGAGTTGGTATCGGTCAGGGTGACCGTGGCACCTCCCGTCGGTATCACATCGCCCGACCCGTCGTTCAGGGGGATCTGCAAGGTGACCGGCTTCGGCACGAAGTGGATGGTGATGGTGCGGATGGTGTGATCGGTGTGATATTCGATCCAGCTATGCGAGCCGTCCTCCGATGGACCGGCGCTCGTGACCTGGTGGTCGACGATGTCCACGGTGCCGTCGAGTGGCTGGTAGCCGTCGGGCGCGGCCGAGATCTGCCAGGTCCCGTCGGCGAGACCCTCGATGTCCGTGGTGCCCGTGATGGTCAGACCGCCCGTGCCCGCATGGGAGGTGACGGACGGCAACTGCGTCGTAGCGCCGTCGGACACCAGTTTCGCCGTCACCGCGACCGACGGGAGAGGGGTGGTTCCAATCTGGTGCGGCGATCCGTCCAGTGGCATGGCATCCCACACCGTTTTACCGGTGATCGTGCCCAATTGCTGCACGGTGACCGTGCACTCCGTCTTGCCGCCGGGGAACAGTTGTAGCCCGGTGACGGTGGCGGTCCCGGGCCCCTTGCTGCATTCGACGTTCAACGCGGACGGGCCCAGGCCGTCGGCAAACTCGAACCCGGCGGCATGAACGTCCAGCGTGTACGACGTGTCGGTGCCGCTGGCCGTGTCGACGTTGGTGGTCGACAGGCCACCGAAGGTAGCAGAACCATCGGGGCTCTCCGGCGCATCGGTCACTCCGCTGGGCCCATGGAGCGTGATGGCAGTGTCCGTCACCTCCGACGAAAGACCGCCCACGCCTTTCGTTGTGATCACCAGGTCTGTCGGCTGGGTCAGCACGATGGTCGGGAAGGTGCAATCGGCTGCCGTGCAGGAGAATTGGGCTGTGCCGGGGGAGCTGCCCGCGTCGGCGGCCGGGCTGACGACCACCGCGTATCCGGCTAGCTGGATCGAGATCAGATAGGGGGTGCTTGCATCTGGGCTCGGGGTGATGACTCCTGGAGCCGAGTCCCCCTGCTGCCAGTTCAATAAGCCGGCCGCATTGGCGGTGAGCTGCACTGGAGGCGCACCGGGGGGCCCGCCGGTCACCGAGAGCACTGCGGGCGTCAGCGTTGCCGGCAGGATGGTCAGGGCCTTTGACAACTGCGGGTTGAGCGTGAGCACCGCATACGGTTGACACGTGCCCGAGCCCGCCGGGCACGCACCGGTGACCTGATAGCAGGGGCCGCTGGCATCGCATCGAACGTCCCGTTGCCAAGGCTTGTACCCGGGCACCGTCACCGACAACGTGTACGTCTTCGACTGCACGATCCCGGCGAACGGTTCGGTGCTGTCGGCCCACCGGAGGTTGCTGACCACGTTGCCCGCGCCGTCCGCCACGGGCGTCGACAACGTCATTGTGATGGTCGTGGACGACCCGTCCGCGGGGACTGCCGTCACGTCGGCCTTGCTGATATTGACCGAATTGGCGCCGTTCGGGAGCTTCATGACGACGGTGCCGGCCGCCTGCGGATGCATCTGCAATGTCGTGAGGCCCGTCGGCGGCTTGCTGGTGCAGGTGGCGTCGTGGCCGGACGTGCATGTCACGGTGGCCGACGAAGGGCTGAATCCGCTCCGGCTGTAGCTGATGGTGTAGGTTCCCGGCCGCGCCTGTCCCGCGAGAACACCCGACGATCCATCGCTCCAGTTCACCGAACCATCGGAGCTGACGTTGATCGAGATCGACGATCCACGGTTGGGTGTCACAGCGGCCTGCACGCTGTCCGGCGGGATCTGCTCATCGGTGTAAGGCTGGCTCGCGGGCCTCATCTCGACCGCGAGGTGGGGGAACTGGGGTAGCGCATCGAGCGTGCTGTCCAGCGGCATGCAGCCGTTGATCGCTAGCGTCGACGGGGTGGCGCTGTAGTCGCTGCCACAGGTCACTGTTACCGTGGACGCCTGGTAGCCGTCCAGTTGCACGGTGAATACGTACGTCCCGGGCTCGGCGAGGTTGTCCGGCAGCCCGGCCGGAAGCGACTGCAACGAGGCGTCGGTGAACCGCACCGTGCCGTCCGCCTCGGTCACGGACGCCGAGACGCTCCCGGCGGTCGATGGCTGCTTGGTCGGTGTGATCGACGCGCTGGTGATGTCGACACCCAGGGAGGACGCCACGCCGATGGTGCCGGTCATCTGCGGCAGCATGCGGGCGGTGATGGTGCCAGCGTCGCACACGTTCACAGCGGCGCAGCTGAACGGTACCGTCGCAGGATCGAATCCTGGTGCGGTGACGGTGATCTGGTAGTTGCCGGGAATCACCAGATCCGGTGGATTGGGGGCGTCGAGCCAGTGCAGGGTGCCATCGTCGCCCATGCTGATGGTGATCGAGTTCGATGGGTTCGCCTTGTCGGTGGCGACCACCGAGGCCGTGCTGAGGGGCGCCGAGTAGGGGGCCGGGGCCTTCAACGACACCCTGCCCTCGAACGTCGGGAGTTTCGTCAGCGACCCGGACTTCGGCGTCAGCAGGGAGCAACCGGTCGGCCCGAGGTCGGCGGTGTAGTTGGCTCCGCAAGTCACGGTGATCGGTTCCGGGTTGTAGCCGGGGACCGTGAGGGTGAACGCGTAGCTGCCGTCGGGTGCGGCGAGAACGCTGTCGGCGCCGTCGAACTTCACCACTCCGGTCAGCGGGTCGCCGGGTGCGGTGACCACGACGATGTTGCCCAGCTGGGTCGGCCCACCGACCTGCTGGAGCACGGCCTTGCCCCATTCCGGGTTGCTGCTCGGCAACGCGGGAGCCGGGATCGTACCGCGGATGCTCGGCTGCTGCTTCAGGACCAGACCGCCGGTGATCGGCCTATCGGCGCCCGCCTTGACCAGGGCACACGAACCTCCGAGTTCGCACAGCAAGTCGACTCGTGCCCCGACGAAGCCTGTCAGGCTCACCTGGAGTTCGTACCGGCCGGGCATCGCGGTGGGCAGCGAGCCGCCGTGCACCGGCAGGTTGGTGTCGCTGAAGGTGAGGGTGGTGCTCACCTGGCCGGTGGCGGTCCGCGCGATGGTGGGTTCGGCGACGATCTTCACCCCGCCGGCTAGTCCGGGCTGGCTGATCACGTCGATCCGGGCGTTTCGCAGATCCGGCGCGTGATAGCCGATTCCGGGCCCATTGACGGCCAGCGTCAGCCCGGTGACCGTTACCGGCTGCGGCACGACATTGATCGTTCCGAGGCTGCGTACCCGCGCGCTTCCGGTGATCGTCTCCTGCGATACCGGATGCGGCTGCGTCAAGGTTCCCAGCGCGGCCACCGCCACCTGGACGCTGTCGGTCGCCAGGGTGGCGTCCCTGCCGGTGCTGTCCGCGGTGACGGTTGTGGTGGAGCGGGAAGCCGGGTCGACCGGGGTCGAGCAGTCGCCGCCCGCCAAACTGGGCCCGTCGGAGGCCTGCCAGCCGGCCGGAACGATGGCGTAGCACCCGTTCCGATCGGTCAGCACGGTGGCGGTGCCGCTTTGCGGGGTGCTTCCCAGGTACCCGATCGTGCCCGTCACGGTGACCGTTGCGCCGACGACGGGGATCGGATTGCCGCTCATGCCGGTCGTTGTCACCCGTCCGACCACGGGCCCGACGGGTGCGGCGATCACCAAGGTCATGCCGACCGTCTGGTTCAGACCCGCAGGATCGCTGGTGTCGGAGGCGGGGGTGCCGCCGGACGTGGCCGTCACCCGGTAGGTGCCGTTCAGCCTTGTGATGGTCAAGTTGCCGTTGCCGTCGGTCACGCCGACCGCGCGCGTCGCGCCACCGGGCAGGGCAGCAACCGTGACGGCCGCGCCCTTGGCCTTGCTCAGGGCGCCGGTCTTTCGGTTCGCCAGGAGCACGGTGAGTTGGATGCGGCCCAGGCGATCCAGCACCGCGTTGAACTGGCCATCGCTGCCCAGGGCGATGTCCACAATGGGCGGAGCGCCGACGACGTACCGGTACTCGCGGTCCTGGGCGATGACGAGGATCTGGTAGTGGCCGTGCACCAGCCCGCGGATCTGGAAGGTACCGGCCGCCGCCTGCCCGCTGCCGCCCTGCGAGGTCAACCCGCACTGCTGGAGGCCCAGGCCGGGTACGGTGCACGTGGTCTGGTTCGCGGCGGGTGCGCAGGACGTCGGCAGCGGGGAGTGGATCGTCGTGGCCGCCGGCACCGCGACGACACACGTCGGCGCCGACGGGGTCCCCACCCGCGTGGTGATGGTGCCGGTGATCATCGCCAGCGCCGGCATGGCCACCTGAGGAGCTTGCGCGGTCTGCCCCTGAGCGACCTGGACGTGCGTCGTGGTCGGCTCGTAGCCAGGCGCGCGAACGGTGACGGTGTACAGGCCGGGCGCGAGACCGGGGTGTTTCGGATCGTCCAGGCGGGGCAGGGTGTACACGAAGTCCAGGGCCGAGTTCGCGGTGACGCTGTAGGTGGTCGACCCCTTGGAGGGGTCGGCGGGGTCGATCGCCGTGCTGACGGTGACGGTCGCAACGCAGTCCTTCGCTGCGACGTGTACCGCGGCCCGGTCGCATCTGAGCGGGCCGCCGGTCCGGGAGTCGACGATCTGGCCGCGAATGTGCGCGGTGGTGGGGATCTCGCCGCTGGTGTTGGCGGTGAGTTTCAGGTTGATCGTCCTGCTTGCCGCGGCCTTGATCACCACCCTGGCGGATGCCGGCATCCGCCCGTACTGTGTCGCGGTCAGCACGTACGTGCCGGGCGGAACACCGGTGAATCGGTAGCCGCCCGCCGACTGTCCGGACGTGGTCATGGTTTTCAGCGTGGTGGTGCTGCTGGTGAGGGTGAGGCCGACACCGACCAGGCCACCCTCGGACTTACCTGCGGAGTTCACGCCGGTGACGGTGCCATGCACCACGCCCGCGGACCTGGTCATCGGTATGTCAACCGTCATGGATCCCACGCCGCTGGCGATCTTGACCGACCGGGTCTGAGTGAGGTATCCGTCCGCGCTGATGGTCAACGTGTACTCGCCGGGAGCCGGCATGTTCGGCAGGATGTAGTTTCCGCGCAACTGCTGGGAGGTGACGGTGGTGGCGGTGCGGCTGATCTTGCCGCCGGTGGCGGTCACGGTGATGCCGCCCAGGCCGCCGACCGTCCCCTGCGCATCCACGCCGCTGACGGTGCCGACGATGGAGGCCTGGCCGGGGGTCAGCATCAGGTTGACGGTGGCCTTCGCCTTGGGATTCAGGGTGATCAGCTTCGAGGCTCCGCCGTAGCCGGGTGCGGTGGCCGTCACCAGATAGCTGCCTGGGGTGGAAAGGTTGTCCGCGAGCCAGGTTCCGGCCCTTCCGGGAGCCGACTTCGAGACCGACGACGTCTGCAGCGATACCGTTCCGTCGGTGATCGTGATCTTCGCCGCGCCGATGGCCTGCCCGTCCGGATCGGTCACCGTGCCCGACAGCATTCCGTCTCCCGGTGCCAGCGCGACCTTCATCGGCTTGGGGGACGCCAGATCGGTGGAGTTGATGAGGAATCGCTGGGTCTGGAACCCGGCCTTCGCGAGCGTGAGCAGGTAGTACCCCGGTGACGAGATACCGGCGAATTGGAACTGGCCGCTGGCGGGCGTCGTCGTGCTGGCGCTGCCCTGGGTGAGTTTCCCCGCCGGGAGCGTCGGGCCGAAGACCTTGGTCATCGCACCGGACGTCACCGAGCGGAGCGCGTTGGCGGTG
Source organism: Nakamurella lactea (assembly GCA_044463405.1). Classification (GTDB taxonomy): domain Bacteria; phylum Actinomycetota; class Actinomycetes; order Mycobacteriales; family Nakamurellaceae; genus Nakamurella; species Nakamurella lactea_B. The sequence goes on from JBIQML010000174.1 coordinate 8,179, forward strand.
GACGCGCTGGATCCCGGAGCCGGCTTGGCGTCGACGTCGCTG
>JBIQML010000175.1:0-8213 GCA_044463405.1 Nakamurella lactea
CGGACGCCGACGCAGCCTCAAGGACTGGAGCGAACTCGTCCGCCGTGAATTTCAGCGTCAGCCGGTAAATGCGGCCACTCGTACGACGACGTCGACGACCACGAACGCTCTTCGGCTCGGAGCCGGTTTGGTGCACTTCTTCACCCTTGCTTTCGGACATGCCTCGCCCCGTTCGCATTTGCCTTCCGACCCCGCCGGGTCGGAAAGCTTTGGAATTGCTGGGTTTTCGCCCGCTGGCGAAACCGTACCGATAGAAAGACTGATCGGCTCGGCAGAGACGATCAGGCTGCCCTATCGGACATCTTGCTCCCGCATTTCTAACGCCAACGACCGACAATCCGTCGTCGCCGGCTATGGCGGAAGAGCGTTCGAGAACGGCGACATCCAGCACCCCGGAGGCGTTCGCTGGGTCTCCGCTTATCGCCGTGGCGGCAGCGCATCCAGGGGCGCACCACTCCAGATTGGCAGCGCGGCAGCAGTCCAAGAACAGCCGAACGCCGCGTGGCGCTAGGGCGCGGCTCGTACAGACGCGCATACCGACCGCGGCGACCGAAGCACTTTCGGACGTCGTCCGCAACGTCGGGGACAATCGGGGTCACGAGTGCAGCGTCGCCGCTGAAGCCCCGGCTCAGCGCCGCCAAGGAAAGTGCAACCGGTCCTGCTGATCGCGGCAGAAGCGGACGTCGGAACGCTCCATTCCGCGTGCCCTCGCAGACGGCTGGCCGAGGCAACGACAGACCGAGCTGACCATGGCGGCGAGTATCGAGAAGACTGAAGGCATGACGACGGACCGACCGGTTGATCCCGGCGACATTCCACTGCGGAAGGGCTCCCACGAGCTCTACATCCGAATCGGGGAGGTGATCACCTGGGCTACTGATTTAGACCTCGCGATGCTCATGCTCTACATCGAGCTCGCGAAGATTGCGAATGTCCGAGACCCACTACGCCGAGTCCAGGGCGACGGAGCATCGAAGCTACGTGGCCACCTGCAAGCCGTGATCAAGCTCCCACCCCATGCGGGCACCCCACTGGCATCTCGCGTTGCCGCGATGCTCTCGACATCCGAGCAGGCCGCTGAGGCTCGCAATCACATCGCACACGGCGTCTGGTTCAGCTACGAAGAACTCGATGTAGCCGTGCGCCTAAGACGATCCGGCAAACACGAGCACATGTCGTTCACAGCCAACGAGCTAATGAACCTTGCGATCAACATCAAACGGCTAGAACTCGAGTGTGTCGCCATGTTCTACGAGCTCACAGGCATCGGGCCGGGCGGGCCGACGTCAGAGTGACGTCGATCTCTACGCGATCCGAACTCCCAGAACCCTCACGATCCCAGGTGCAGAGCGGCAACGCGACAACTCTAGTGCTCACGGCGCCCAGCTAGTCACGGCATCGAACTACGAGCCGTTCGACGACGAGTCCCTGTCAGTCGATGAGCTCCTCGACGTCCTCCAATGGCTTCGCTCCGAAATCCTGATCGTAAGAAACACCGAGCAGCCCAGATCTCAGGGACTACCGGCGAAATCCGTAACCGACGTAGGTGTGCAGGCTCGTTCGAACGAGCGCAACCAGCGGCAGATCGGGATGGTTTCCGTGATGCGGTGACTAGCGGCCGGGTCGGCACGGGCGTCGTGCCGACAGACCTAATGCGTTGCTTGGCGAACGAATGCACAGGAGAGCTAGGCCTGCTGTCGTTTGTCGAACTCGGCCCTCGCGCTTTCGAGTTGTTCCGACATCTGTTCGACGAGAGCAATGACCTCTGCTTCAGTCTTTGGGCCCGCAGCGTCTTCGGTCGTGTCGGCAATGAGGTCAGACTCCCACGTGTGGGTGTCGAGCCAGCGTCGTTCGATACCGGAGTCGTCGTCGAGCGGCATATAGTGCAGGACCGTCCCGGCGCCTTCGTGCGATTGACGGGAACGTCTGATTGCTAGCGCATCATCCAGGTTGATTCGTGACCGTGGATCGTGTTGTGGATGCCAGATGATGTGCCGGTGTGCGGTCTCGATGACCTCGTGGTTCAGGGGGATTGCCAGGCCGCCGGGGAGGTTGATGCGATGGTCACGCATCAGGCGTCGTTGGCTGGCGTGCATCTGACCGGGCAGGTACAGAAATCGGTGAGGGTCCAGGGGCACGTAGATGTCCCAGTACGCCGCGGTAGCGAGCGGGTCGTCGTCATTGCGGGCGTTGAGGACCTGTACCGGTGTGTCGGAGGTGAGGAGGCAGAGGCCGGTGAAGCCGAACCCCCAGGGTCGGGCGTAGATGAGAGCGGCGAGTGGAGCGACCGCCTGGACGATGTAGGCGTGGTGGAGGTCTGCTCGCCGTAGCGACCGGGGTGGTTCGAGTGGGTCGTCGCCGTGAAGGCGCCAGAGGCGTTCGCGTTGGGGTGCGGTCCGGATGAGCTGGGCGGCAACCCACCATGAGAGGGCGACTCGTGACTCCGCAGTGGGTGGCCAACGGCCAGGGAGGGCGTTGTCGGTCGGGAGCTTGCCCTTGTCGAGGATGCGTCTGAACGCGGTCGCCGCCTCCCCTTCGATGCCGGTGAGGAAAGCTTCCATGTCGTGTGTTGGAACGTCAGCCGGGCCGGAACCCCAGTAGAACGACTTCTCTGCCCCGACGTGCCGTGTGCTGACGATGAAGTCCTTCTCTGGCGACTCGATGCCCGCCGCGCGTACTTGCGGGCCGCCGGAACGTTCGATGGCGAATCGTCGCAGGTACATCCTGGGCACGATGTGGTCGTTGGTGCCGGCGTTCAGCTCTGTGCCCTCAGTTGCGTTCATCCCAGGTCCAGGTTCCTACTTCGGTGTGCGGACAGCACTGGCGGTGACCCCCGATATGTCTTCAAGCCCCTCGGCCTTTTGTTGCAGCCGCCGGACAGCCTCTCTCTAGCTGCCGGCTGCGCGCGATGCCGCCGAATGCCATTACCTTCGCATTGAGGGCGCGGATGGCGGGCACTTGTCCGCGACAGAGGCCGGCTCCGAGCCCTTAGTGGCGACGACGGTGCCCAAGCAGTTCAACCGCCCGAACGTCGCGGTCGGCATCGCCGGCCCGAATGACGAACGTCCCGATGCGGGAGCGCTGAGCTAGCTGGTAGGCCTCGTGGACAACGTCGGCCACCTCAGGGATGGGTTTGGTTTCGCTCCAGCGGGCATCATCGATCCTTGCCTTGAGCGTTGGCCAGAGTGCCTCGGCGAGGGCGACTTTCGAAGGTTGCGGGGACCAGGTGCGATCCCAGACCTTTTTGATATCGAGACCTCGCTCGCGGATCTCGGCGATGCGTGCGACCAAGGCGGCCTCGGTGAGTCCGCCGCACGTGGGGTTGATGCGCCGTAGCCCTGCAGCCAGTTCAGCGTCGTCGAAGTGGGCGAACTCAAAGCACTTGCCTGGCCACTGCTTGACGACCACAAACGACTCGAGGTCGTCGTCGGACACTGTGGCGCCTTGGGCCGCGATCACTTTTCGGATGGCGTTGAGGATGTTGGCACGCTTGCGTTCGACTTTCGCCGAACTATCCCAGCCTTCGTCCTGGTCGACCGCGATGACAAGCCGCGCCGGGGGCCGGATCATGTCGTAGCTGTCACCGCGGCGTTGACCGAGCAGCGGTGCGACGGTCGCTGCGGCAACCAGCGGAAGCTCGGCGTCCGCGCCGCGCATGCACAGCAGTCGCACCAGATCCGGGGCTCGTCGAAGGCCGAGATGGTCGAAGACGCGTGGAACCAGCAGTTCTTCGGTCTCTCCTTCCACGACGAGCACGACCCCGGGATGAGGTGATACCCCTAGGTGAACCAGCACGCTGTCGAGCTCTTCGTCTTGGTGGTCTGAGATCCGCTCGAACAGCGGGTGCCAGGCCATCCTAGGCAAGTCCGGCAGCGGTGGTGCGGCGTTGCGCCCGGCAAGGTCTTCGTAGAAGAGCAACAGAACCTCGGCGGCGAGGCGGTGGTCGAGCGCAATGAGCGCGTCGCCGGTGAGGGTCTTCCATCCGCGGTCGGGAGCCCGTCGGATGAGACGGGACCAGTCGCCGGTCGGATCAAGCGTGTGGGCACGGTGCAGCAACCACTCGGCGAAGGCCCGCACATTCTCCGGCACGACCCCGAGGGTGCTCGACATCGCCACCGGGTCGTAGTAGGTGCGGAACTCGTCCCATTCCTCGACCTCGACGTTGGTCAGCCGCACCCACTCTGGGTCGATGGTCGGTAAGTAGCGGGCCTCGAGGATGGCGAGGACGGGGAACCAAGTAGCGAGCCGATCGATTGGCGGCCTCGTCCACTCGTCTAAGGGCGGCAAGATCACCCGGCGACGCTCGTAAGGTCCGACGACGCGACGAAACGGCAGTCGCCTGCGTACGTCGGGGGCCGCAAGAAGTTGCCAGCGGCTGTAGATCAGGCCGTTCATCCACCTGGGGGGATCACTGAGCCGCCGGTCGTCGAAGCGCAATCCGGGACGGTAAGGTTCCGCGCCCGGGTCTCGGATACGCCCAGACGCGAGCGCGATCCGCAGTTCAGCCTCCAGGCTGCCCCGCGCCGCTGGGTTCTCAGAGATCACGATCCCAGGACGAGCCGACCGCGTCGTAATCTCCGCCAGCGGCTTCAGGTCGCCCCGTCGGTACAGCTCACGCAACGTCGGAGGATCCAGCGAGACCCCGCGCTTCTCCAGTTCAGAGATGAGATTCGAGGTCGTCAGAGGGTGCGACTGACTGAACACCCATGGGAGCGCCAACGCAGACAGATTGTCGATCACACGACCATTCTCACGATCCATCCGGGCGCCGAAGCCGTGCACGCCTGCGCAGATCGGGCGGAGCTACGGGAGGGAAGTTGTGGCCGGCGGTCGGCAGCCGCGGGACCGGGAGGGCCAAGCTGTGTGAAGAATTCGAGGCTGTCCCCGCTTCAGCCTTGTGCGGTTGGCTGGTCGCGGCCGCGCCAAGGTGGACCGAGAAGGACGTCCCCACGCCGGGAAGCGCTGGTCGTGGCGATTATCGATGGCCTGGGGACTCGCGCGTTGCCTCGACGGAACCTCGCAGCCGGGAAGGAACCAGAGCGCCACGTGAGCGCCGTTCGCCCCTGCACCGGGAGGGCGCTCGCAAGCACTTACGATCTCGACGGCCCGCTCAACCAACCGACCCGGGAGTGCAAATCGGCGGCGTCAGCGTTCGGTTGGCTGGCAAACTCGACGGTCGTGAGCGAGCAGACGGGCGACGTGGAGGACGCGCCGACGGCGCCGGTTTGGCGGATCACTGAACGCAGCGTCGAAGTGGCGCAGATGCAAGCCCACATGTGGTTGACCTTCGCCGGCCGAGCACTGAAACGCGCACGCGAAGGCGGGCCAGTGACGTGGGCGCTGGTGACGGAGTCGTGGGCTTTTGTGGTCGCGGTCGACCACCTACGCAACTGCGCGGTGATGGCGGCCAAGGCTGCGACGGTCGACGGTGTCGCGACTGACATCACGACCGCGCTGGCGGTCTTTGACAAAGCAGCCCCCGACGTGGCGGACCTGCGCAACGTGCTTGGACATCACGACGATGAGTACGTGTTGGGCACCGGCAACCTGCAACAGTCCGGGCCTCGAGACAAACGAGTCATCAACGAGGCGCTGGCGGCCGCTTGGGGAATCCGCTGCGGCTACCACGACCCCTACCTAGCTGAACGTCCCTGGATCGGTGTCGGCCCCGACAACGGCGGCTCGGCGACCACCCGCCACCACCTACGGGTGGACCTGGCGGAGACCTACCAAGCCGCCTCCGAGCTGCGCATGGCGTTGTATTTCGCCGCCTGCAAACAAGGCCTCGAACCCACCAACCGGCCGCCCACACCCGCCGGTCAGTAACCCAACAGAGCGACCCGCCATGGGGCCAGCTGCGATACCAACACGGGCACCGGCTGGAAGACTTCTTGTCATGACGCCCACCGCCAGCCTTGGCAGCCACCGGGAGGGTCAACGTTCACGGCGGGCTCGGTCGACGTCGCGATCACCGACAGCCGTCTCGACTCGCGGCCACCCGCAATGCCCGGCATCCGCCGGGTGCCCGCCCCACGGGCTGGGTCGGTCGTGCAGCCTCCCCGCCACCGGACAGGTCGCCTGTGCCGTCGACCTCGGGGCCGACGTCCTCGGCGAGTTCCGGTTGCCGGAGCCTCCCGTGCAGACTCATGACGGTGGCGTCCGGATCGCCGCCCTCGCCGGCCAGTCAGCGACGCTCGCCGGTTGGGCGGAGCGCTTCGCCGTCAACGTTTGAGCTCCGAACTCTGCGATAATCGGCGGATGCGCTGGTCACGGGGGGCTCCCGCAGAGGAGCCCGACGACCGGCCCCAGCCTGCCACGCTGTACAGCGACTACATCAAACACAGGCCGCCCAAGCCGCTGCCGCGTGACAGCGCCGGTCAGCCGCTGCCGGTAGCGCTGTCCGCCCACGGCGACCCGCTCGGTGACCCAGTCCGGCACCGGCTAGCCCTCGCCCTGGAGCGACACCAACCGTTGGTCGTCATCCACGACCCGCGTTTCACGAACGTCGCCGACGTGATGGCAGACATCGCGATCGAGCGGATGGTGCATGTCCGCGGCGACCTCTCGCTGCGTGAGGGTGGCTACGGTCGGCGCACCCCCTGGCAGCGGCTGGGGCAGATGCTGCTGAACCGCGACGACGTGACGCTCGCGTTGGACGCCATCGGCGCCTGGGCGGACACGTACGCGCGCCTACCGGGTGTCCCCTGGTTGCGCGAGAATGAGGCCGCCTTCCTCTCCGACGTCGGCAGCGTCCTCGCCGATACCGCGTTCGCTGTCCGCGGGCGCGAGATCGTTCTGCGAGAGGATCTCGGTTCGTCAATCCTCGTCGAGAAGCCGCTCACCGCCCTCGTTACCAGCAACCCCGCGTTGCGGGGGCTAGACGGAAAACTCCGTGAAGCTCTCCACGAGCTCGACGCCGGCAACGCCGCCGACGCCGTCACCGATGCTGGGACTGCCCTGCAGATGCTGTTCCAGCACCTCGGGTTCCAGGGGCAGCAACTTGGAGACCAGGTGAGGGCCGCGCGCAAGGCCGGTTGGCTCGACGGAGTAGACAAGCCACTTGCCGACGCCGTTGAGAGCGTTGTCGCGTGGGTGTCGTCCGTCCGCAATCAGCGCAGCGACGCCCACCACACACCGCCACCGGACCTCCGCGACGCCGAGCTCGTCGTAAGGATGGTCGGCCTACTCACCTTGAGATTCGCGTAGCCCGTCCCGCTCGGTCCTTTGCTGGGCGCTCACGCGCCTCTCCTGCCCGCAAGCGAGAACGTTGGATCGTTGCGTACCGTCTCCGGCCCCAACACGTTTCGCTGTCCGCGAAGCTGTCCGAGAGGCGGTCTGTCAGATTCGTGTACATGGCATCGGGTAGGTGCCGTTACTCGATGAGCCGGCTGCACTCCGGCCGAGACCCGAACGTTCCATCAGCGCCACGTAGACCGCCTCGAGGGGCGCTGCCAGCTCACACATACCGACGGATTTCGCGCGTCGAGTGGCGGCAGTTGCAACATCCTCAACTCGGCAGATGAGTGGGCGCCACCAGCGAGACGCCGACCGACTTAAAGAACTGCGGTCATCGAGTCGACGACCACGACGGCACCAGCAGCCAGGAGACGTTCAACTTTTCCGGGCTTGTTGGCGTATCCGATGGGGGCGACGCCGGCTGCAATGGCCGCCTCGACGTCCGTTACCGAGTCGCCAATGAAAACAGCGTCAGACGCCAATTCATCGAGGCCGCCCAGCGCCGTTTCGAGCAGGTACGGGTTCGGCTTCATCTGCATTGGGTCGCCGCACGTGCGCGCGCTGACGGCGGATACGTAGCCGTCGAGGCGGTACATGACGAGGTATTCGCGTACCGCCTGAGCGGAGTTGTTGCTGACGACGGCGACTTTGCGCCCGCGCTCGACAAGCCCCCGGATCACCGCGTCGGCATCCGGTGTCGGAACGGCGGTGCTCACCGCGCGGACCTCTGCACGCATGAGTTCCGCGTCCAACTCTGTGCGGATGTCGGCGTCCAGATCTGCGGACATGCGCAGGACCCCCAGCGGATCCTCGGTGCCATCGTCTGGCAAGGTCGCACCACGCTGTTTCACGTACCGGCACAGGTCGGCGGCGACATCGGCAGCCCGCACCGCCGCAAATAGCTGGCAGATCGGGCCATCGAAGTCGAGCAAGACCGCCGAGGCACGGGCAACCAGAGCCGCTGCGGAACCGCCGTC
>JBIQML010000176.1:0-8160 GCA_044463405.1 Nakamurella lactea
AACAACCCAGGTGAGACGCCATGCCTCGTCGGGCTGGGGCGAAGCCCCGTTAGAAATTCAGGAGGAACCAATCAGGAAGAGCGCTTAGCGAACGCGTGCGGCCGTTCGGCCGCACGTCCGGAATAACCGCCGGTGGGGCGGGGTCGGTGGGGCGATGTCGCCGGCCCCGGGGTCGTCGTCGGGGTCGTCGTCGGCGGTGACGAGGATGCCGCGGACGCCGGTGACGAGGATGCGGCAGACGCCGGTGACGAGGATGCCGCGGACGCCGGTGACGAGGTGTTGGCTGCCGATGGCGACGATGGCGACGATGGCGACGATGGCGACGGGCGGGACGGCGGCGCGGTGCCGCCCGATCCACAGCCCGCCAGCAGCGCCCCGGCCACGGCCAGCGCGACCACAAGGCGGGTCGCGCGGTCGGGACGGTACTGCCGCGTGCGCACGGACCTCACGGTACGGGCATCGCCGTCCGATTCGGGTGCCCTCCGGCGGGATCCGTCACCGCCGCCGGCGCCAGATCAGCGGGCCGCGACCGACCCGGTGCGGCCTGCCTCGTCGTAGCGGTACACCCGCCGGCCCCCGATGTAGGTGGCCACCGCTCGTTGCATCACATCCAGCGGATCGCCCGTCCACAGCACGATGTCGGCGTCCTTGCCGGCCGCCAGCGACCCCACCCGGTCCGCCACGCCCATCACGGTGGCCGGATTGATGGTGATGGACCGCAGCGCGACATCGCGATCCAGCCCCTCCTTGACGGCCAGGCTGGCCTGGTGCACCAGGAAGTGGATCGGCACCACGGGATGGTCGGTGATGATGGAGATCTGCACGCCGGCCGCCGCCAGCAGGCCGGGGTTGGCCAGCGAGCGGTTGCGCAGTTCGACCTTGGACCGGGACGTGAACAGCGGACCGATCAGCACCGGGATGTGCTTGGCGGCCAGCAGGTCCGCGATCAGGTGCGCCTCGGTTCCGTGGTCGATCACCAGGTCGTAGCCGAACTCCTCGGCGATCCGGACGGCGGTGGCGATGTCGTCCGCGCGGTGGGAATGCTGACGCCACGGGATCTCCCGGCGCAGCACCATGCCCAGAGCCTCCAGCTTCAGGTCCCGATCCGGTGCCGCCTTGCCGGGCTCGGCGTGCGCGTGCCGCTCGGCGTAGTTCTGGGCGTCCACGAAGGCACCGCGGATCACCGCGGCGGTGCCCAGCCTGGTCGATGGCGTCTTGTGCGCCTCGCCGTAGGTCCGCTTCGGGTTCTCCCCGAGCGCGGACTTGAGTCCGGACGGCGAGCGCAGCACCATCTCGTCCACCGTCCGGCCGTGGGTGTGGATCGCGACGGTCAGTCCGCCGATCGGGTTGCCGGAGCCGGGGTTCACGTTGACCGTGGTGACCCCGCCGGTCAGCGCGTCGTCGAAGCCCATCTCGTACGGGTTGATCGCGTCCAGTGCCCGCACGTTCGCCGTCACCGGGTCGGTCATCTCGTTGGTGTCCTGGCCGGCCCAGCCCTCGGCCTCCTCGTGCACCCCGAGGTGCGTGTGCGCGTCGACGAAGCCGGGCAGCACCCACCGCCCGGCGGCATCGACGATCTCGGCGCCGTCCGGCACGGTGACGTCCGGACCGAGCGCGGCGATCCGCCCGTCGGTGACCAGCACCGTGCCCTCGAACGGGTCGCCGTCGACCGGGACGACGTGGCCGCCGGTGAATGCCGTGGTGCCCATGATGCGTGCCTCCCGAGTGCCGCCGGGCGCGTCGGCCCGGATCGGCCTCCACCCTGCCACGCGGACCCTGGTGGCGTGCTCGGCGGGCCGGGGCCGTGCGCACCGGGCGCGCCGCCGGTACTCGGCGTGCTCGGGCCCACCGGCTCGCGATCACCCGTCGAGGAGAATCCCAGGGCCTCGTCGCCGTTGCGCTGCCGGCACCGCCTCCGATGCCGGCGGACCGGCGACGCCTGGGTGCCTTTCGATACCGCTGCGTTGATAGGGCGTCTCGTCGGCGAGAGCCTCCGTCGGTGGTTCTTGACGGTGCGCACCCGGACCCATGGTGACGACGGCGACCGCTCCCTGGTGGAGATCAGCGGCGACACCGTCGCGAGGATTCAAGGCCCGGCACGATCGGTTCGGCACACTGGGGAGATGGACACCACGCTTGACGAGCACCCCGCCGACCGCTACCGCCGCCTCGCGGCGACTTTCACCGCGACCGTGCAGGCGGTGCCGCCCGACTCGTGGGGGAATGACTCTCCCTGCGACGGATGGACCGCGGCCGACGTGCTGCGCCACGTGGTCGACAGCGAACGCGGGCTGCTGGGGCGCACCGGCATCGACGTGCCGGACGGCCCGTCCGTTGACGGCGACCGGGTCGGGGCCTGGACGCACACCCGCGACCTGGTGCAGGCCGTGCTCGACGACCCGGTGCGAACCGGCACCGAGTACGAGGCGTTCGGGCGGACGACCACCGTCGGTGCGACGTTCGCGACATTCATGAGCGTGGACCTGGTGGTGCACCGCTGGGACATCGCCCGCGCGGCCGGCGTCGACGAGGTCATTCCGAGCGCCGACCTGGCCCTGGCCCGAGCATTCGCCGAGCAGATGGGCGATCTGGCGCGCACCTCCGGTGCGTTCGGGCCGGCGCTGCCCGAGCCGGCGGGCGCCGACGACCAGACCCGGCTGCTGGCCCTGCTGGGCCGCAGCGCGGGTTGACCCGCCGCCGCGCACCGCGCGTCCTTCCACGACGTCTGGCCGCCGCACCGCCTCGCATCGTCGGGGCACCGCGGCGCCGACCGACCGCTTGCTCCCGCCCGGTAACGTCTATCCGCGTGGGATCCCCCGAGTTCGACACCAGGCTGGCCGCCTATGCGGTGATCGTCGACGACGACCGCATCCTGCTAGCGCTGTGGAACGGCCCGACCCCGCCGAAGTGGACCATGCCCGGCGGCGGAGTCGAGCTGCACGAGACGACAGAACAGGGTGCCGTCCGGGAAGTGTTGGAGGAGACAGGCTTTCACGTCGAGCTGGACGGCCTGCTCGGAACCGACAGCCACGTCTTCCCGGCGGAGAGCAGGTTGAGCGGGCGGCCCCGACCCCTGAAGGCGGTGCGCGTGGTGTACGCGGCGCACATCGTGGGCGGCGCGCTGGCCAACGAGGTGGACGGATCCACCGACGAGGCCCGATGGTTCCCGCTGGACGAGGTCCCCTCGTTGCGCCGGGTGGAACTGGTCGATACGGCCGTCCGCCTGTGGCGCGACTCGGTGCGGGCATCATGAGTGCCATGACGTCGTTCGACTTCGCCCAGGTGGACGTGTTCGCCCCAGGCCCCATGACAGGCAATCCGGTTGCCGTGGTGCACGAGGCGGACGCGCTGACCGATGCCCAGATGGCGGCATTCGCGCGGTGGACCAACCTGTCGGAGACCACGTTCCTGCTGCGCCCCGACGATCCGGCCGCCGACTACCGGCTGCGGATCTTCACCCCGGGTGGGGAGCTTCCGTTCGCCGGACATCCCACCCTGGGCAGCGCGCACGCCTGGCTGGAGCGTGGCGGGGCCCCGGCCGGCGGCCAGCGACTGGTGCAGCAATGCGGCATCGGGCTGATCGACCTGCGCCGGGACGGGCCTCGACTGTCCTTCCGGGCACCGGACCTGCTGCGCTTCGGGCCCATCGACCCGGACACGGCGGCGACGGTCTGCGCCACCCTCGGCGTCGGCCCCTCCGACGTGGTCGAGATGAGTTGGATCGACAACGGGCCCGGATGGATCGGCGTGGTGCTGGACTCGGCCGACCGGGTGCTGGCCGTCCGGCCGGACTTCTCGTCCATGGGGGAGCTGAAGATCGGCATCATCGGCAAGCACGGGGCCGGGGGACCCGCGGACTACGAGGTCCGAGCGTTCGCCCCGGGGCTGTCGGTGGTCGAGGATCCGGTGACGGGAAGCCTGAACGCCGGGTTCGCGGTCTGGCTGACCCGGGCGGGGCTGGCCCCGGCGTCGTACCGGGTCCGGCAGGGCACCGTGCTCGGGCGCTCCGGCGACGTGCACATCTCGACCGACGACGCGGGGGACATCTGGGTGGGTGGAACGAGCACCACCCTGATCCGCGGCTCCCTCACGGTGTAGGCGGCGGGTCGCTGGCAGCCCGGGCGACATCCTCGTCCATCCGCGCCGACATGGCGTCGAGTTCGTCGGTGCTGGCCAGCGAGGAGTCGGACCGCGACGCCACCAGGGCGGCCGCGATGGCCGGGACCACCGTGACCCTGACCGCCAGCAGGTCGCCTGGCGTCACCCCGCGGACAACCACCGAACACCGACACTCGCCGGGCACGTCGGCCTCACCTGCCGTGGGACGATGGATAGGTACCGTCCCGTCCCGTGCCCAGAGAAAGATTCCTGTGACCTCAGCCGCCGACCGCGCCGCGCGTTCGCATCGAACCACGTTCACGCCGCCCGAGCGGATCCGGAACTTCTGCATCATCGCGCACATCGACCATGGCAAGTCCACCCTGGCCGACCGCATGCTACAACTGACCGGGGTCGTGGACGCCCGTTCGATGCGTGCCCAGTACCTGGACAGGATGGACATCGAGCGGGAGCGGGGCATCACGATCAAGGCGCAGAACGTGCGCCTGCCCTGGTCGGTGACGGACCCCGCCGATCCGGCCGTCACGACGGACTACGTGCTGCACCTGATCGACACCCCGGGCCACGTCGACTTCACCTACGAGGTGTCCCGGTCGCTGGCCGCCTGCGAGGGTGCCGTGCTGCTGGTGGACGCCGCGCAGGGTATCGAGGCGCAGACCCTGGCGAACCTGTACCTGGCGCTGGAGAACGACCTGGCGATCATCCCGGTGCTGAACAAGATCGATCTGCCGGCCGCCCAACCGGACCGGTACGCCGAGGAGATCGCGCACATCCTGGGCGGCTCCCCGGACGACGTGCTGCGGGTGTCCGGCAAGACCGGGGCGGGCGTGCGCGAACTGCTCGACCGCGTCGTCGTCGAGGTGCCGCCGCCCACCGGTGACGCCGACGCGCCCGCCAGAGCGATGATCTTCGACTCGGTCTACGACATCTACCGTGGCGTCATCACCTACATCCGGGTGGTGGACGGCCGGATCACCCCCAGGGAACGCATCCAGATGATGTCCACCCGGGCGACCCACGAGCTACTCGAGGTCGGCGTGATCTCCCCAGACCCGATCCCGACACAGGGGCTCGGGGTCGGCGAGGTCGGCTATCTGATCACGGGGGTCAAGGACGTCCGGCAGTCCAAGGTGGGGGACACCGTCACCTCCGCGGTGAAAGGCGCGACCACGCCGCTCGGCGGGTACCGGGAGCCCAAGCCGATGGTCTACTCCGGCCTGTATCCGATCGACGGTTCCGACTATCCGCTGCTGCGTGACGCTCTGGACAAGCTGCGGCTCAACGACGCCGCGCTGAACTACGAGCCGGAGACCTCCAGCGCGCTCGGGTTCGGGTTCCGGTGTGGCTTTCTCGGCCTGCTGCACCTGGAGATCACCCGGGACCGCCTGGAGCGCGAGTTCGACCTGGACCTGATCTCCACCGCCCCGAACGTGGTCTACCAGGTGACGATGGAAGATGGGACGGAGCACGTCGTCACGAACCCGTCGGACTGGCCGGCCGGCAAGATCGCCGAGGTGCGTGAGCCGATGGTGCGATGCACGATCATCTCGCCCAGCGACTACATCGGGGCGATCATGGAGCTGTGCCAGTCCCGGCGAGGATCGTTGCAGGGCATGGACTACCTGTCCGAGTCCCGGGTCGAACTGCGCTACCAGATGCCGCTGGCGGAGATCATCTTCGACTTCTTCGACGCGCTGAAGTCCCGCACTCGTGGCTACGCGTCGCTGGACTACGAGGAGACCGGCACCGCCGCAGCCGACCTGGTGAAGGTCGACATCCTGCTGCAGGGCGAGACGGTGGACGCGTTCTCCGCGATCGTGCACCGGGACGCCGCCTACTCCTACGGAACTGCGATGACCGGCAAGCTGCGCGAGTTGATCCCGCGGCAGCAGTTCGAGGTGCCGATCCAGGCGGCGGTCGGCTCCAGGATCATTGCGCGGGAGAACATCCGGGCGCTGCGCAAGGACGTGCTGGCCAAGTGCTATGGCGGCGACATCACCCGCAAGCGCAAGCTGCTGGAGAAGCAGAAGGAGGGCAAGAAGCGGATGAAGATGGTGGGCCGGGTCGAAGTTCCGCAGGAGGCGTTCATCGCCGCGCTGGCCGCCGACTCGCCGTCCGCCAAGGACGCCAAGAAGTAGCGGTTGCGGGAAGCGGCCCTGGCGTCAGTTGATCGCGACCGCTTGGCGTGCGTCCTGGATATCCTGCAGGCTCAGCTCGTGCGCCTTCGCGAGCTTGCGAAGTGCCGGAGGCGTCTCCACACCGCGTTTGCGGTCAATCTTCAGACGCAGCTGGGCGGCCATCGACGCGATCTCAGGTACCTGAATCGTCATCGTGCGCCACCTCCGGTGTTGGGTCCTTGCCGATGGGATCGCCACCACGTTCATCATCCCCCACTGCCCCATGCAAACACGGGGGGACCGACACCGATCGCTAGGGCCGCCGGTGCACCACCAGCGGCAGCACCGCGGAGGCGCCCTCGCTGCGCAGCTTGGACGCCGCGATGGTCACCGGCCACAGCGATGAGGTGGCATCGGTGACGAGCAGCACCACCCGGCCCGCGATCGCGGACGGGTCGGGCACGCCGATGGCGCGTGCCCAGAACGCCGCCTCGGCCGCCGAGGTCAGCTCCGCCGGCGCCACCCCGTCGACCGCGAGTTCCGCGGTGTCCAGCCGCCCCACCGTGGCGATCCGTTGAACCAGACCCGCCGTCAGCTCCCGGAAACCGGCCGCCGGCAGTCCCGTCACCACCTCGGGTCGCTTAGTCCAGTCCCGCCGCCACGATCCCAGCAGCGCCACCACGGCATCGACAAGCTCGTCCGGCGGGCCCGCGTCCGCACCGCCGAACACCTGGGCCACCAGCTCCCGCCACTCGGGCGCGTCGGCATGGATCAGCGCCCGACCGACCTCCGGCTGCTCGGAGACCGGGATCCGGCCGCGGGACCCGAACGCCCCGCCTGGCCACATCTTCCGCGGCTCCACCCGGTGCGTCTGGGTGCGCAGGACGCCGGCGACCGATCGGGTGACCTCCAGATCCGGTTCTGCCTCCAGCCCGTCCGGCAGCGACCCGGTGCACACGCTGCACCGTCCGCAGGGCGCCGCGCTCGGATCGTCCAGCGCCTCCTGCAGCAACTGCATCAGGCACCGCCGGCCGCGGGTGTAGTCCCGCATGATGGCCGCCTCGCGTCGGCGCAGCTCGACCACCGCGTCGTAGTGCGCCGCTTCGTAGACCCACTCGGTGCCGGTGCGTCGCCAGCCGTCCCGCGTCCGCTCGGCCACGCCGTCCACCGCAAGCTGCTTGAGCATCAGCTCCACGCGGGTGCGGCGCAGCCCGGACTCCGCCTCCAGCGCCACCACGCTCGCCGCCTCGTCGTCCGGTCCGGGCGTGACGTCCAGCAGCCGCCGAACCTGCGCCGGGTCGGGGATCGACGCGGTGGCGAAGTAGTCCCACACCCCCTCGTCGGCGGTGGAGGACAGCAGCATCACCACCGCGTGTGCGATGCCGCGACCGGCGCGGCCGACCTGCTGGTAGTAGGACACCGGCGACGGCGGCGCCCCCACATGTACGCAGAAGCCGAGATCCGGCTTGTCGTAACCCATTCCGAGTGCCGAGGTGGCGATCAGCGCCTTGAGCCGATTGTCCCGCAGCGCGTCCTCGAGGCGTTCCCGCTCCGCGCCGTCCAGCTGACCGGTGTAGGCGGCGACCTTCACGGCTCCGTGGTGGTGCTCGTCGATCGCGGCCGCCAGCCGTTCGGCATCCGCCACCGTGAGCGTGTAGACGATCCCGGACCCGGGCAGCGCGGGCAGGTTCTGCACCACCCACGCGAAGCGCTGCAGCGGCGTCAGCGAGTCGACCACCGCCAGCTGCAGGCTGGAGCGTGCCAGTGGCCCGCGCAGCACCAACGTCTGCTCGCCGAGCTGCGCCGCGACGTCGGCGGTGACCCGCTCGTTCGCCGTCGCCGTGGTGGCCAGCACCGGCGTCGCCGGGTTCAGCGACCGCAGCGTGTCGGCCACCCGCCGGTAATCGGGGCGGAAGTCGTGTCC
>JBIQML010000177.1:0-8149 GCA_044463405.1 Nakamurella lactea
CCGGCGGGCTGAAGAAGCTGGTCGGGGATCGGATGGAGACCATCGACCCCCGCGAGGTGAACTCGCTGCCGCTGCTGACCGATTCCGCCGGGCGCACCGTGGTGGTGCGGGTGGGCCGCTACGGGCCGTACCTGGAGCGGCCGGCCGCCGCACCCGGCGACGGCGACGGTGGGAGTGGCGGTGACGGGGCCCCCGGCGCCGCCGCATCGGGAGCGGACGCCGGTGCTGCCGGTGCCTCAGCCGGTGCAGGCGGCGCCTCCGCGCCGGCCACCGAGCGGGCCAACCTGCCCGACGACCTGGCGCCCGACGAGGTCACGCCGGAGGTGGCCGAGGCGCTGTTCGCGCAGGCTGCGACCGGCGACACCGAGCTGGGCACGGACCCGGACACCGGGCGGACCATCGTCGCCAAGGACGGCCGCTACGGCCCCTACGTCACCGAAGTGCTGCCCGAGGGCACGCCGACCAAGGGCAAGGGCGCCGTCAAGCCGCGCACCGCCTCGCTGTTCAAGTCGATGAGCCTGGACACCATCAGCCTGGACGACGCGCTGCGCCTGCTGACGCTGCCCCGGGTGGTCGGCACCGACCCCGCGACCGGGGAGGAGATCACCGCGCAGAACGGCCGGTACGGGCCGTACCTGAAGAAGGGCACGGACTCCCGCTCGCTGCCGGACGAGGAGTCGCTGTTCAGCACCACGCTGGACGAGGCGCTGGCCCTGTACGCGCAGCCCAAGACCCGCGGCCGGCGGGCGGCCACCGCGGCGGCGCTGCGGGAGTTGGGGGCCGATCCGGCGACCGGCAAGGAGATGGTGGTCAGGGACGGCCGGTTCGGACCCTACGTCACCGATGGGGAGACCAACGCGTCGCTGCGCCGCGGCGACGAGGTGACGACGCTGACCGTGGATCGCGCCGCCGAACTGCTCGCCGAGCGGCGGGCGCGCGGGCCGGCACCGAAGCGGGGTCGCAAGACCAGCACCCGGTCGAAGGCGCGCACCCGGTCCTGACCCGGGATCCGGCCCTGGCCCGGGATCCGGTCCTGGCCCGGGATCCGGTCCTTACCCGGGATCGGGTCCTGACCGGGGATCGGGGTCCTGGCCCGGGATCCGGTCCTGGCCCGGGATCGGGTCCTGACCCGGGATCGGGTCCTAACCCGGGATCGGGTGCGGATCTGTCCGGTGGGCGGGCACTTCCGCACCGGATCCGCCGGGAGCGTGCCGCTGAACGCCCGGGACCGCGGCGGCGAGGCAGCATACGATCGACCCCATGATGTCGAATGGCGTATCGGAAGCGCCGTTCCTCGACGCGCTGTCGGGGGCCGGCGGCACCGGTGATCCGCCGCCGCCGCTGTGGCGGCCGGAGGCGTTCCCGGACGCGCTGGCCGCGCCCGACCCGGACCAGACACCGTCGATCCGGCTGCCCCGTGTCCCGGTGCCCAAGGTGCCGGTGATGCAGCCGCCGGCGCTGCCGGAGGACTGGGACGCCGACCTGAACCTGCCCTCGTCGCACGGCTCCAGCGCCGACCGGGCCGCCGCCGCCCGCCGCGCCGCCGCCGCCAGGCGGGACGCCGCGGTGGCCTCCCGCGGCTCGGACGGCTCGACCGCCCCACGCACCAAGCGGGCCAGCGTGCAACCCGCCGGCCCGTCCGCGTCCCACCCCGCGCCACAGCGCCCGACATCGCGCCCGACATCGCGTCCGGCTCAGCGTCCGACTCAGCGCCCGGTGCGGCAGCAACCGGGCCCGGCGCAACCGGTCCGGTCCGCCGCGCCGCCCGCGACGCATCCGTCGGCGTACGCACCTGCCGGGCAGCCCGGTGCCGCACCCACACCCACCATCATGTGGTCCCCGCCGCCGCCCGGTGGGGCGCCGCATCACCCGCTGGCCGTGGCGCCGGCCTCGTCACCCGGCGCCGGAGCCGGTCGGCCCGCCGCCACGCCTCCGGCACGCCACCCGACGGCCTACCCGACCGCCCGCCCTGGCAGGCCGCCCGCCAGGAAGCCGGCCTCGGGTTCGGCGAAGAAGTCCGGTGCGTGGAGCGTCCTGGTTTTCATCGTCATCATGTTGGTGGCGTCCGGTCTGGGCAAGCAGATCCTGGACGCGCTGTCGAACCTGTTCAACCAGTGAGCGGGCGGCAGGTGCGCATTCCACCCCGGCCGAGGTTCATCCCGGGGCCGTCACCCGGCTCGGGTGGGTGATCCCATGAAGGCGCGGCGGCAGAATTCGCTCGGGGTGTTGCTGCGGATCACGGCATTCCGCCGGATGTGGCTGGCGCTGTCGGTCTCCAGCCTCGGAGACTGGCTCGGCCTGCTGGCCACCACGGCGCTGGCTGCCTACCTGACCCAGAACTCCTCCAACCTGGTACAGGGCGCCGCGGTCTCCGGCGTGCTGCTCACCCGGCTGCTGCCCGACCTGATTCTCGGCCCGATCGCCGGCGCGCTGGTGGACCGCTTCGACCGGCGCAAGGTCGCCATCATCGGGGACACCATCGCCGGGTTGCTGTACCTGTCGATCCTGCTGGCCAGCAACCTGACCTGGCTGCTGGCGGCGCAGTTCCTGGTCGAGGCCGTCGGGCTGTTCTCCAACCCCGCCAAGCAGGCGCTGTGGGTCAACATCGTGCCGCGGGAGCGGCTGGCGGTGGCCAACCAGCTCAACTACGTCTCGGTGTACGGCATGGTTCCGGTGGCCGCCGTGGTGTTCGCGCTGCTGGCCACCGCGGCGCAGTTCTTCGGCGCGCCACCGGTGCCCGACGCCGGGGCGACCGGCGCGCTGATCAGCGGCACCTCGGCCGTGGCGATCAACACCGCGCTGGTGCTGGACGCGGCCAGCTACTTCCTGGCCGCCGGCGTGCTGTTCTGGACGCGGCGGCTGATCCCGCCCTTCCTGGGTGAACGACCGCCCGCCCAGTCGGTGTTCTCGCTGATCCGGGAGGGCGTCGGGTTCGTCAAGAACTCCCGGGTGATGCGGGCCATCTACGTCGGCATCCTGGGCGCGTTCGGCGCCGGCGGGCTGGTGGCCGGGGTGGCGCAGGCGTACGTGGCCACCCTGGGTGCCGGCAACGCCGGCTACGGCATCCTGTTCGGCACCGTCTTCTCCGGCCTGGCGCTGGGCATGCTGATCGGCCCCAAGGTGCTGCCGGCCGTGCCCCGACGCATCGTGTTCACCCTGTGCATCGGCGCCGCCGGCTGCGCGCTGGTGGTGATGAGCCTGCTGCAGGACTTCGTCGGGGCCGCGACGGCGTCGGTGGTGATGGGGCTGTTCGCCGGCATCGCCTGGATCACCGGGTTCACCATGATCGGCCACGAGGTGTCGGACCGGCTGCGCGGCCGGGTGTTCGCCTTCGTGATGTCCTCGGTCCGGCTGACGCTGCTGGGCACCATCGCCGCCGGGCCGATCCTGGCCAACAGCATCGGCTTCCACCTGCTGTCGGTGGGCACCTTCCGAATGGTGCTGTCCGGCCCGGCCATCGTGCTCGCGGTCAGCGGGGTACTCACGGTCGCGGTGTCGGTGTTCGCCGGCCGGCAGGTCGGCGGGTTCCGCGGCGAGCGGATGCGCCGGGTGCTGCGGAGACTGCTGCAGCGGCCCCGTGGCGAGTTGCTGGACGCGACCGAGAGCCTGCCCGGCGTGCTGGTGGCCGTGGTCGGGGCGGATGCGGTGGCCACCGACCGGTACGCCCGGGTGCTGGCCGACCATCTGCAGGCGGGCGGATGGCACATGCAGGTGGTGGTCGCCGGGACCGGGACGGGCCCGTCGGACACCGCGGCCGGCGTGCTGATGGAGGCTTCCGGCGAGCCGACTCCGGGCGACGCCGCCCCGGCCGATCAAGCTCCCGACCAGGCCGAGGACACCCCGGCGACGGCATTGCGAGCGATGGCCGACCTGGCCGATCTGGTCAGCGGCCGGGTGCGTCCGCTGCTGGAGGCGGGCGCGGTGGTGGTGTGCTGCGACTACGTCGACGCCGCGGTGGTGCGGTACGGGGCGCAGGCAGGCCTGTCCGAGGAGCGCATCCTCCGGCTGGCCAACTGGGCCACCGGCGGGATCGTGCCGGACCTGACGCTGCTGGTCGATCCGCTCGGCGACGGGGTGTTCGCACGCAACGGGCAGCCGGACGGTGCCGACGCGACCCCGGATGCGGCGGGCGGTGACGAGGCTAGCGGTGACGATGCTGGTGACGGTGACGGAGCCCGCGGCGGCGCGGCCCCGACGGGTGAACCGGCCGGGTCTGGCGGCGCCCAGAGCGACAGCACCGGAGACGATCGGGATGCCGGCGGGCCTGCTGGTGCTGGTGTCGGTGCCGGTGCCGGTGTCGGCGACGATGCTGGTGCCGGCGACGTCGACGAGGAGGAGCCGGTCGACCCGCGGCGGGTGTACCAGGACCTGGCGGCCTCGGCGCCCGAGCGTTACATCGCCGTGCCGCCGCTGGCCGAGGGCGAGCCGATCCCGCAGGACGTCGCCGAGCGCGTCGCCTCCACGCTGGCCGGTAGGTCGCCGGCGAAGCGTGCGGATGCGCCCGCCGGCGATGCGGAACCCGAGGCGGATCCGGACACCGCCGCCCGGAAGCCGGTCACCGCAGCCGGGTCCCGCTCCGGCGATGCCGGCGAGCCGGGGCCACCGGCCGCGGACCGTTCGCTGGCCGGCCGGCCGGCCTGACGGACCGGTGGGATAGGTTGACCAGCCGAAGGCGGGCGTCCGCGCGGCTCGGCCGTGGCGGGTCCCCGCCACCGGACAGCAGGGGAGGCGATCGGTGACCGACCAGCCGGGATCGGCGGACTACTCGGCCGACTACTACCGGATGTCGCGTCCCGAGGCGGGTGCCAGGGGCCTGGTCGACCGGGTGCGGGACTCCTACATCCGCCGGCTCATCGTCCGCCGGGTCCCGAGCGGCAGGCTGCTGGACGTCGGTTGCGGGCTCGGGCTGTTCCTGCAGCGGATGGCCGGCGAGTTCGAGTTGTACGGCGTGGACCTGTCCGACTACGCCATCGCCGAGGCGTCGAAGCGGCTCCCGGGCGCGCACCTGGCCACCGGCAGCCTCACCGACGGCGGTTTGGCCCGCGAGCCGGGATTCGACGTCACCTTCGACGTCGTCACCGCCATCAACATCTTCGAGCACCTGGACGACCCGGCCGCCGGGCTGGACGCGGTGCGCTTCCGGCTGCGGCCCGGCGGGCTGCTGGTCGCCCACCTGCCCACCATCGGCAACCGGGTGCAGGCCCGGATGTACGCCGGCTCCTACGACCGGGATCCCACCCACATCTACCGGCCGTCCGGCGCCGAGTTCTCGGCGCTGGCCGAGCGCCATGGCTTCGTCACCAGCACCTGCAGTTACGCGCCGTTCATCGGGGCGCCGCTGTGGCGGCGGCTGCCCTGGCATCCGGCCTTCCTCGGCGTGTACCGGGCGGTCTAGATGCTCGAGCAGCCAGGAGTGTTCGCCGACGTCATCGGCCAGCCCGAGGCCGTCGCGGTGTGCCGCGCGGCGGTAGCTGCCACCCGCGGCGACTCCGCGGTGTCGCCGGTATCCGGGGCGGCCATGACGCACGCCTGGCTGTTCACCGGCCCGCCGGGCTCCGGCCGGTCGGTGGCGGCGCGGGCGTTCGCGGCGGCGCTGCAGTGCGACCTCGGCGGCTGCGGCGAGTGCACCGCCTGCCGCACGGTGCTGGCCGGCACGCATGCGGACGTGCGGTCGGTGGTGCCCGAGGGGCTGTCCATTTCGGTCCGGGAGATGCGGGCGGTGGTGCAGCGCGCGGCCTCCCGGCCCAGTACCGGGCGCTGGCAGATCGTGCTCATCGAGGACGCCGACCGGCTGACCGAGGGCGCCGCCAACGCGCTGCTGAAGTCCATCGAGGAGCCGCCGGAGCACACCGTGTTCCTGCTGTGCGCCCCATCCACGCACCCGGACGACGTGTCGGTGACGATCCGCTCCCGTTGCCGGGTGGTGAATCTGGTGACGCCGCGACCGGACGCGATCGCCGAGGTTCTGATCGGCCGGGACGGCATCGATCCGGAGACCGCCCGGTGGGCGGCCTCGGTGTGTGGCGGGCACGTCGGCCGGGCGCGGGCGCTGGCGCGCAGCGAGGCCGGACGCGACCACCGGGCCAAGGTGCTGGGGATCCCGGGGGCGCTGCGCACCGTGGCGGACGTGTTCGCCGAGGCCGACGAGCTGCTCGGGGTGGCGAAGGCGGAGGCGGCCGACCAGTCCGCCCGGCGCGACGAGGCCGAGCGCGAGGTGCTGCGCATCGCGCTGGGCGGCGGGGGCACCGGCAAGGGCGCCGCCGCGGCGACCAGGGGCAGCGCCGGGGCGCTCAAGGAGCTTGAGCGTCGGCAGAAGTCCCGGGCCACCCGCACCGAGCGGGACGTGCTGGACCGGGCGCTGGTGGACCTGTCCGGGTTTTACCGGGACGTGATCGCTCGGGCGATGCGGGCCGAGAGCGGGCTGCTCAACCCCGACCTGGACCGGGACGTGGACACGGCCGCCGCCCGGATCGGCGCCGAGGGTGCGCTGCGCCGGTTGGATGCCGTGCTGGCCTGCCGGGACGCGCTGGAGCGCAACGTCAAGCCGCAGATCGCCGTCGAGGCGCTGATGATGCAGTTGCGGGCCGGCTGAGAGGGCTCCGTCACCGCCCGGTGCTGCCGCCTTGCTGCCGGCGCCACGCAGTGCTGCCGGTGCCCCGCAGTGCTGCCGGTGCCCCGCAGTGCTGCCGGTGCTCCGCAGTGCCGCGCTCCGCGACGGAGCCTCCGATCCGAAGCTCGCACCGAGAGTGGACTTTGGTACCAGCCGCCGAGGCGGACACAACTCCACTCTCGATGCGAGGTTTGCCACCGAGGGTCGGTGGCGAGTCTGCCTCCGAGGTTCTCATGCGGCGCGGATATCTGGCGGGTCGTGCCGGTAACCTCGGGTCCATGGGCATGCTGTGCGCGGTGACGCTGGTCGACAAGGGCCAGCTGCACTACGCCGATCCCGGCGGCCTGGACCTTGAGGTCGGGGACAAGGTGCTGCTGCCCACCGAGCACGGCCCGGTGGTGGGCACCGTGGTGTGGGCCGCCGAGTACGTCAGCGACGACACCTCCGGCTTCCCGACCGTGGTGGGCCCGGCCTCCGACGAGGACGTCGCCGCGCAGGCCGAGCTGCGGCAGGTCAAGGCGCGCACCATGGTCGCCACCCGCAGGCTGGTGCGCGAGCACAAGCTACCGATGAAGATCCTGGCGGCCGACCCGCAGGCCGACGCCGGACGCACCGTCATCTACTACTCCTCACCGGAGACCGTGGACTTCCGCTCCTTGCTGCGCGACCTGTCGGCGACCCTGCATACCCGCGTGGAACTGCGTCAGCTGGCCGCCAGGGACGCCGTGCGCGCCACCGGCGCCATCGGGTCCTGCGGGCGCGACACCTGCTGCTCGACGTTCCTCAAGGACTACGAGCCGATCACCCTGTCGATGGCCCGCGACCAGGACCTGCCGGTCAACCCGATGCGGATCTCCGGGGCCTGTGGCCGGCTGATGTGCTGCCTGAAGTACGAACATCCGCTGTACCAGGAGTTCAAGAAGAACGCCCCGGCCATCGGCTCGGCCGTCGACACACCCTCCGGCCCCGGCACCGTGGTCTCCCACTCGGTGCCCAGCGACTCGCTGGTGATCCGGCTGAACGGCGACGGGTCACACCAGGTGTGCCCCCGGGCGTCGGTGTGCGGCGCCCGCAAGGCGTACGAGTCGCGACGCCAGCGCTGATCGCCCGTCGCCAGGCCGCCATCGACCCACCGGGACGCGCCGACCCGTCCCGACCTCGTCCGACCTGCGCCGATTCGGAGAGCTTGGTCACGTATCGGTATCAATTGGCAACCGTGCGGTTCCTTGGTACGTCCTGGTCACGAGGTGGGGGAGAGTAGACGGTGGTGGGATCGCGCGCCGGGCTCGGGGCCCCGACGATGGTCGTTTTCGCGGAACTGGAGCGGTGATGTCAGGTCGACTCTGGCGCCCAGCGGGGGCGGTGGGTGCGCTGGTGGCGCTCGTCGTCGCGGTGGCGGCCTGCTCGGGCTCCAGCCAGGGCGGCGGCGCCGCATCGTCGCCCCCTGCGCAACCGGCATCGTCGGTGGCATCGGGATCCTCTGCGGCATCGGGATCCTCTGCGGCATCGGGATCCTCTGCGGCATCGGGATCCTCTGCG
>JBIQML010000178.1:0-8120 GCA_044463405.1 Nakamurella lactea
CTAGGACGCCGCCCTCTCACGGCGGTAGCGTGGGTTCGAATCCCATCGGGGCTACATCACAGAGGACCGCCTTTCGGGCGGTCCTCTTGTGTTTGCCGAGGTGGGACGGCACGGCGTGGAGAACCATGGATTGGCGGCCAACTCCCGGGGGTGACGTGCCAGATACCTCGAGGGTGATCAGCCATCGGCCATCTCCTTCCGCGCAGTCCTGGATGGGCCCGGGCGGGGGAATCGGATCTCGACTTGAAGCCCGCCGGCGGGTGCGGGGCCCAGGGTGAGGGTGCCGTGGTCGGCTTCGGCGAGTCGCCTGACGACGGCGAGGCCCAGTCCCATCCCGCCGTTGCCAGCCCGGTCGGTGGTCCACCGGTGCAGCGCCTGGGCGCGCTGCTCGGGGCTCATTCCAGGGCCGCTGTCCCGGACGGTAACGACGGCGCCCGAGTCCGTCTGCCGGACGGCGAGGACGACCCGGCTACCGTGCGGGCTGGCAGCGATCGCGTTGTCGAGGAGGTTGTCGAGGATCTGCTCGAGGTAGCCCGGGGTGATGTCCGCTGCGCTCGGCGCGGCGTCGAGGGTCAGCTCGATCTGCTGGTCGGCGGCGACCGGCTCCCATGCCGCGACCCGCTCCGCTGCGACCGCACTCGGGTCTGTCCGGGCGGGTGATGCGCTGGTGGCCTCGGCGCGCGCGACTGCCAGCAGTCCGTCCAACAGCCGGGTGAGCCTGCCGATCTCTTCGATCATCGCGGTGATGTCGGCGGATCGAGCATCGGGCAGCTCATCACGATGCAATTCCAGCCGGAGGCGTAGCGCGGCAAGCGGTGTACGGAGTTGGTGGGACACCTCTGCGGTCATGTCTCGTTGGGTGCTGAGCAGTGCGTCGACCCGAGCGGCCATGGCGTTGAACGCGGCGGCCAGCTCACGCACCTGTGTGGGTCCGCTCGTTGGGTCAGCGCGAACACGCTGATCATTCCGGCCGACGCCGTGGGCCGCTCCGGCCAGGTTGGTCAGCGGCCGCGCGATCCAGCGGCTGAGCAGCCAGGCGACCACCGCGCCGAGGGCGAATGTCGCGGCGGCGGCTCCGGTCAGCGCGGTCCACAGATCGTCCCTGCGTTGATCGAGTGTCGTGGTGTCGTGCATGAGCACCACCTGGCCGAATGACCGGCCGGCATCACCGATCGGCGCGGTGACTGCGAGGTGGTCGGGTGGCTGGGGGATTTTCGTGCCCGTCCGGGCGGCGCGGATCACGGCTACGGGTACCGGGTGCCCGGCGCGGGCGATCGGTCCACCGGCGGCGTCCAGCACGACAGTGCTGTACCCGTCCGCGGCGAAGCGGTTCATCGTGTTCTGCGTACCTGTGGTTGCCGCGTGGTCATCGAGGTGCTCCTCGGCGACGGCGCTGATAGCCTGTGCCACTCGTTTGGTCTGGTCGGCGAAGTCGGCTGCCTGCTGTCTGGTGATGATGATCCCAAGGGGGATCACCACGGCGATCAGGACGGCAGCCAGGACTGCGAGGAAGCCGGTGACGATACGTCCGGTCACGGCAGATCCGGGACGGCCAGCCGAAAACCCCGTCCGTAGACGGTCTCGATCATCGACGGATCGCGCAACTTGCGACGCAGCGCGGCGATGTGCACGTCGAGAACCTTGCGGGGGCTGTACCAGTGCTCGTCCCAGACCCGGTCGAAGATCTCTTCCCGGCTGACCACGCGACCCGGCTCGAGAGCCAGGCAGGCCAGGATGTCGAATTCCTTGCCGGTCAGCGACACCGCCTCGCCATCGAGTTGTGCCCGACGAGCGGGCACGTCGATGCGCAGCCGGCCGCATTCGATGGCACCGCTTCCGGTGCGGCGGAGTATCGCGCGGATGCGGGCGGTCAACTCGTCGAAGCCGAAGGGTTTGACGATGTAGTCATCGGCGCCGGCGTCCAACGCCGCCACCCGAGCTGACTCGGCGCCTCGGGCGGTCACCACGATGACGGGTACCGCAGATCGTCGCCGCAATGCGATACATACTTCGACGCCGTCCAGATCGGGCAGACCCAGGTCGAGCAGCACCAGGCCCATACCGGTCTCGCTGAGCGCTTGGCGGGCGGAGGCCACCAGCCGTGGGGCGCAACCCGCTCGTGCCAAGCCGCGAACGAGTTGCGCGCCGATCGCTGGATCGTCTTCCACCACCAGAACGCGTAGACCAGCGAGGGCCAGGTTGCGTGAGTCGGTGAGTGACACAATCCCACCGTAGGGCGCGGAGCCGCCGACCGGTGGGCAGTGAACGGGTTCTGAACCATTGGCGGACCAGACTGTGCGACATGCTTCGCAGACCGACGATGTCCAGCGACCGAGCCACGTCCGTCTGGTCACGGCGGCGCGCGGATCCCGGGTGGCTGTTGCTGCCGTTGCGGGGTTTCCTCGGAGTCACCTTCGCCTTTGCGGGCCTGCAGAAGTTGGCCAACCCGAGCTTCTTCGATCCAACGAGCACGGTGTCGATCGTCGGCCAGATGCGAAGCCTGCAGCACTCCAGCCCGATCGGGCCGCTGCTGGCGGTCTCCGCGCACATTCCCGTGCTGGTCGGTCTGCTGATCGCGCTCGGTGAACTGGCCGTGGGCGTCGGCGCGCTGGTCGGTCTGTACACCCGGGTCGCCGCGGCGGGCGGGGCGTTGCTCGCCTTGACGTTCTTTTTGACCGTCTCCTGGTCGACCACGCCCTACTACTACGGGGCGGACATCGTGTTCCTGTTCGCTTGGTTGACGCTCTTGGGCTTCGGCGACCGCGGCGTGCTCAGCCTGCAGGCGTGGCTGCGCGACCGCGCACGGGCCGGCCTGGGGCTGCGGCCCGAGCCGGCGACCGTCGCGGTGCCGGCCGAGCGGCTGCGCACGCTGTGTCCGCGCGGTCCCGGCTGCGATCTGCGGCGCGACGGGGTGTGCCCCCGGGCCCGCGGCTGCCCGGTGTTCGCGCTGACCGAGCACCTGTCGCCCTCCACACGGGCGCAGATCGACCGGCGCACCGTGGTGCAGACCGGAACGGCCACAGCGGCGGTAGCGGGCGGGGTGGCGCTGCTCGCCGGCCTGACCGCCGGGGTCGGCCGGCTGGCGGGCGGCACCGCTCGGCCGGGCTTGGCCGCCCTGGCTGGGACGGCGCCATCGCCAGCCACCGCGCCCTCCGTGGAGGTGGCGGTCTCCTCCTCGGCAGTGCCGCCGGCGCCCTCGGCTCCGCCCGCTGTGGACCCGTCGACCACGGGCAGTGACCCGACGTCACACCCTTCTGGCACGGCGAAGCGTCCGGCGCCGACGCGCACGTCCGCGGCCCCGGCGGGCAGCGCGATCGGTGCCTCCGCCGCGGTGTCGCTCGGCCAGGGCAGGTCGTTCACCGACCCGGCCACCGGCGACCCGGCCTGGGTGGTGCACGCTTCCAGATCACGATTCGTGGCCTTCGATGCGGTCTGTACGCACGCAGGCTGCACGGTCAACTACGACCCCAGCGGCGTCCGGTTCGTCTGCCCCTGCCACGGCGGGGTGTACGACGCGCGCACCGGCCAGGTGCTGCAGGGGCCACCGCCCGCGCCGCTGCGTCGCATCCCGGTTCAGGTGGTCGGCGGCCAGTTGCGGGTCGAGGCATGACCGCCGAACGAACCGCCGCGGCGGCCGATCACGGAACCGCGGGCCGCGCCGGAGTCGAGGGCAACACCCGGCTCACCGCGGTCAACGGCATGGTGCTGCTGGTGCTGCTCGCCGCCGAGGGCGTCACGATCCTCAGCATCCGGCAGATGATCACCTGGCACGTGTACCTCGGCCTGCTGCTGGTCGGACCGGTGGTGCTCAAATCCGCCAGCACCGGGTGGCGATTCGTCCGTTATTACAGCCGCAGCCACCCCTACGTCCAGAAGGGGCCACCGCATCCGATACTGCGGGTGCTGGGCCCGATCGTGATGATCTCGACCTTCGCCGTCCTGGGTACCGGCATCGGCCTGATCTTCACCGGACCTGACCACCGAGAACCCCTGCTGACCCTGCACCAGGCCAGCTTCATCGTGTGGATCGGCGCCACCGGCATCCACGTCCTCGGTCACATCGTGCACGCCGGCACCACCACCTGGCGAGAGCTGCGCGACCCGAGCGCAACACCCGCAACCCGCCACCGGCGATGGCGCGCCGTGGCGGTCGCCGTCGCGCTCATCGCCGGAGTCGGGCTGGCCACCACCCTCACACCATCTGCGCACGCCTGGACCAGCCTGCAGCACCAGCACGACGAGCACCACGACCGCGTAGCAGCCAGGCCGCTGCCCACCGCCGGAACCGCGACAGCCGTGCCAATCCCGGCGGGGCATCCGGCGCGGTAAGCCCTCAAGGGAAGCTGCTCACCGCGGTGGCCCGCACGACCGATCACCAGCGCGCGCATGCGGCGGCCAGCCACGCGTGGCGAGGCTGCAGGAGAAGGTTCGACCCAGCCGTGATGCGCGATAGACGATCGGTCACTTGCCCTTCCGCTGCCGAATGATCACATCGTCGGTGAAGAGGCAAGGCGCTGCATGGTCGCAGCCGACGCTTCGGGACCAATGTCGCTGCCGAATAGGGTCCTCGGCCGCTGGAACGGGCCACGCCGTAGCCGCACAGTTGGAGGTGTCCAAGCCATTCCGGCAGAGGAGGAAGAAATGACCACCCAGGTGCACCCGCGGAATTCTGGCACGATCCAGCGCCCCGCCGAAGTGGTGCCCGACCCGCAGCAAGCCGTCGCGCCCGCCGATCTGAGCAGCATCGTCCCCGTCCCAGCCGCCGCACCAGCGGTGACAGCGACCGCCAGTTCAACCCGGCGGGGCGCTGACATCGCATTGGCCGCGCTGCGAATCGCGACCGGGGCAGTCTTCCTGTGGGCCTTCCTGGACAAGCTGTTCGGGCTGGGGTACTCGACGCCGGGTGCCCGCTCATGGCTGTCCGGTGGTTCGCCCACCGAGGGTTTCCTCTCGCATGTGGAGGTGGGTCCACTGCAAGGGCTCTTCACCAGCATTGCGGGCGCATGGTGGGCGGACTGGCTGTTCATGCTCGGTTTGGTCGGCATCGGGATCGCCATGATTCTGGGCATCGGAACTCGCATCGCAGCGGTCGCTGGTGTTGTGATGATGGCGCTGATGTGGCTTGCCGAGTACCCGCTGGCACGGTTCAACTCGAGTGGTGACGCGACAGGCTCGACGAATCCGATTTTCGACTACCACCTCATCTACGCCCTGGCCTTGATCGCGCTCGCGGCGACGGCCGCGGGGGCGGTGTGGGGATTGGGGCGCTGGTGGTCCGCCCTGCCGATCGTGCAGCGCCACCCCTGGCTGCGATGAATGTCTGGCGGTGGCCGGGCGGAACATCGCCGGCCGACCATGAGCGGACCTGACGGCCGGAATGCTTCCTGCGAAGCGTTCCGGCCGTTGGCGTTCTATCGCGTGGAGATGGCTCCGCGCCGAAAGTCCTTGGTGGATCACCTCGCCACGGTCGTCCGGGCAGCGCGAAACCGCTGGAATCGTCGCGGAAGGTCACATCCGCACCCACCGTGCTGCAAGGCACTCCGGGTGGCGTGAGTTCGTATCCTGTCGGGGCTGCCACTGACAAGGCCGTCTTCGTGCGGCCCTCTCGTGTTCCTGCAGGTAGAGCCAGGCCGAGGGACCGCGCTATCCGGGCTAGAGAGTCAGTCTCACCATCGTAAGTCCCTGGTGCTGCGGACCTTTGTCGGTGGTGCCCACGACGTGGTTGTCGGAGCCTCGAGGTAGGGCGGAGCGTGCCGGCAAGGGTCCGGACGGCCGCCACTAGATTGTGAGGTTGGCCATGACCACCAGCGGCCTCGTCTATCCCGTGCGGGTGGACGCATCGGCACAACCGGATGCCTCCAGGGGTCTGTGGTTGATCAAATGGTTGCTGCTGTTGCCGCACTACATCGTGCTCGCCATGCTCTGGCTGGTATTCGTGATCTTTAGTATCGGGGCGTTCTTCTCGATCTTGTTCACCGGGCGCTACCCGCGGACGCTGTTCGAGTTCAACGTCGGCGTGCTGCGCTGGAGTTGGCGTGTGCACTACTACGGATACGCGGCGTTGGGCACCGATCGGTATCCGCCGTTCACGCTGGCCGACGTGCCCGATTATCCGGCCCACCTTGAGATCCCGTATCCCGCCAGGCTCTCCCGTGGACTGGTCCTGGTGAAGTGGTGGCTGCTGGCGATTCCGCACTACATCATCGTGGCGATCTTCGTCGGCGGAGGTGTCTGGCTGACCGCTCGCCACCGCACGGGCGATTCCTGGTGGGACACCAGTTGGGGAGTCGGCGGCCTCGTCGGCCTGCTGGTGTTGATCGCGGCCGTGGTGCTGCTGTTCAGCGGGCGCTATCCGCGGGCGCTGTACGACTTCGTCCTGGGCATGGACAGGTGGGCCCTCCGGGTGGCGGCGTACGCCGGTTTGATGACTGACGTCTACCCGCCGTTCCGGCTGGATGCGGGTGGGGCCGACCCTGGTTCGCGGCCCGTCGTCGGCGGTCCACCCCCGACCGCTCCCGCCCAGTCGTACCCGGGGGCGCCGCCCGCCGTGCAACATGGCGGCTGGACAGCGGGTCGGATCGTGTCGGTCGTGCTCGGCGGCGTGCTGTTGTTCGCCGCGACCGGAGCGATGGTGGCCGGAGGTGGGCTGCTGTGGGCACACGCCACGCAGCGCCACGATGGATACATCATGTCGTCGTCGACCCCCGTCGAGACCGACCACTATGCCGTGCGAACCGACAGCTTCCGCTTGGAGGGTTCTGGGCTGGACTGGACCATCGGTAACGTGCTCGGCACCGTTCGGTTCCGTGCCGAGTCGGGGCATGACCATGGCGCCCTGTTTCTCGGGGTCGGCCGGACCGCGGACGTGGACGGCTACCTGCGTGGCGTCGGCGTCACGGAACTGACGTCCTTCGGAGCCCGGTGGAACGGGCGCCTGGTCGGTATGTGGCACCCGATCGACCACAGCGGCTCCGCCCCGGCAGTACCGCCGGGGCGCGCCGGTGTCTGGGTGGCATCGGCCGAGGGCGAGGGGACGCGCGCGCTGACCTGGCGGCCCTCAGAGGGCGACTGGACCGTCGTGATGATGCGTGCGGACGGCACGCCGGGTGTCGCTGCGCACGTCCAGGTCGGTGCGACGCTGCCCGGCCTGGCGTGGATCGGGGCCGGAGCGCTGGGAGCGGGCGTGGTACTGCTGGCCGTCGGAGGGATGCTGGTGGGATTCGCCGTCCGTCGGGCATCGAGCCCGGTGCCTGCCCCGCCGGGCGGCCACGCCGGGCCGCCAACCACCCCGGAGACCGCCACCAGCTGAGCGGCGGCCGACCGGAACCAACACCGGTGGCGCGTCCGTGCGGCCTTCCGACTACCTCTGCCCCGCGTCACCGGCGCACTCCGGGTCCCCGTCGAGTTGTCGCACCTCGTCGAGTTGCGTCCTGAGCGCGTCGGCAAGGACGTCGGCATCGGGTACCGCGTCGGGGTCGACGACGACCGTGATCGTGATCGTGCCCGCGTAGGAGAATATCGTGAACGTCATTGCGATGTTGCCCGCCAGGAGATTGAGCGGAACGATCTCCCGGACGGCGGTGCCCAGGAAGCGCACCGGCGCATCGGGGCCCTTGAGGTTGGTCATCACGGTGTGCACCAGGTGCTGGTGGTTGACCGCCCACCGGAGCAGGTGCATCGCGCGAAGGGCGCGAAACGCCGGCGCGAGCAGCGCGATGGAGGAACCACGGGCCAACGTCTTGCGTTCCCGTGTGGCGTTGGCCACCGCGGCCAGGCATGCGTCCGCCCTCGCGCCGGCCGTCGGCACGGCGACCGGCATGACGCCGACCTGATTGCCCAACGTCGCGGCAGCCGGTAGCGAGCGGGCGGAGATCGGGACGGAGATCACCACCGCATCGACGTGCTCGCCGCGACGCGCGAGCACGGTGTCCAGCGTGCGTCCGACGACGGTCAGCATGACGTCATTCACGCTGGCCGTGTGCGAACGCGCCACTGCCGCGATCTGTGCGAGGTCGCTGCTGACGGTGACCAGTTGGCGGCGTGTGCCGACGGGTCGGTTGAGCGAACAGCGGGCCGGCCGCGCCGTGGAGCCGGATCTCAACTCGACCAGCGCCGCCCGG
>JBIQML010000179.1:0-8099 GCA_044463405.1 Nakamurella lactea
CGGGTGACCCGCCGCAAGGTCGGGCGCCGCGGCGTCCAAGGCGGCCAGCGACGCCTGGTTGTCCGGAACCCACATCCCGGGCTTCGGGCCCGCATCGGACGGCCAGTGCCCCGTCAATCCCGTGAGGGCGGCGGCGTCGGACACCTGGGTCACCGCGGCGGTCACGCACGCCGATCGGGCGACCGGCTTGGTGGCGTTGTACGCCTGCGCGGCCGCGGAGATCGCCGCGGCACCACCCGGCCCGGCGGCGACCGGCAGCCGCGCCGACCCGGTGCACGCACCGTCGGCCGCGGAGTTTGACCGGTTCACCACCACCAGGTAGCCGACGGTGGCCGCCGCCAGCAACAGGACCACCACCACGGCCGTGATCACCCACCTGGCGACTCCACGGGAGCGTTCGGCGTCCGCGTGGCGCCCCATGAAACCTCCGCTGTCGTCCGAGGTGAAAGCCTTGCCCACTGTACCGGGGGGTGCCGATCGGTCCGCCGGGCTCTCAACTGCGCGGCCGGTGCGCGGGTCCGGGATCGTCCCGGGGGTGCTGATCAGGGGAGGTTGGGGGGTTGAACCCACCGCCTGCCGCCTCGGCGTCGGCTACCGTTCTTCTTGCGGGTGGCATCGCGTCGTGCCGACCTGAGACCATGGAAAGCGCGCGGGGCGCTGAAGGGCGCCACGGGGACCGATGGAGAGGACTCACGCGAGATGGCAAACCCATTCGTGAAGGCATGGAAGTACCTGATGGCGCTGTTCTCGTCGAAGGTCGACGAGTACGCCGATCCCAAGGTGCAGATCCAGCAGGCCATTGAGGATGCCCAGCGCCAGCATGCCGCGCTGAGCCAGCAGGCGGCGGCCGTGATCGGCAACCAGCGGCAGCTGGAGATGAAGCTCAACCGGCAGATGAGCGACGTCGAGCGGCTGCAGGCCTCGGCCAAGCAGGCCCTGGTGCTGGCCGACGAGGCCAAGAAGAAGGGCGACCCGGAGAAGGCCGGGCAGTACGAACAGACCGCCCAGGCGTTCGCCACCCAGCTGGTGTCGGCCGAGCAGCAGATGGAAGACCTCAAGTCGATGCACGACCAGGCGCTGCAGGCGGCCGAGCAGGCCAAGCAGGCCGTCGAGCAGAACGCCATGCAGCTGCAGACCAAGCTGGCCGAGCGGACCAAGCTGCTCTCGCAGCTGGACCAGGCCAAGATGCAGGAGCAGATCGCCTCGTCGCTGCAGTCGATGTCCGCCCTGAACGCACCGGGCACCACGCCGACCCTCAACGAGGTGCGGGACAAGATCGAGAAGCGATACGCCAACGCGCTCGGTGCCGCCGAGCTCAGCAAGAACTCGGTGCAGGGCCGGATGCTCGAGGTGGAGAAGTCCACCCTGGACATGGCGGGAGCGGCCAGGCTGGACCAGTTGCGGGCGCAGATGCACCCGGAGGTGACGGGCGGCACCGCCACCCCGGCCATCGAGAACGCGCCCGCGGGCTCCGCCGCCGCGGACACCGCCGCGGCCGAGCAGACCAAGCAGCAGAGCTGAGCCGTGCGCGGCCTGGCCCGGGCCGGGGCGGCACTGGCACGATCCGGCGGATTGCGCACGGCGGCCGGTCGAGGTCTGGACCTGGTCACGCAGGTCAGCGACACCGCGGCGGAGGTGGTTCGCAGCCGGCGTGACCCCGCCCTGGTGGCCGAGCGTCGCCGGGTCGCCGCGCGGCGTCGCCTGGTGCTGTGGTCGCTGGCCACCCTGCTGCTGGCGGCCTTCGGCGCCACCGAACTGGTCGATGTGATCGGCGGTGACGTCACCGCGGCGTCCGTCGGCGTCCTGGTGCTGGTGTTCGGCCTGCTGCTGTACTGCCTGATCGGCGTCGCCAAGGCCGGCATCGACCTCATCGCGCGGACCAGGGTGGTCCGCCGGCTGCCCGCCCCGCAGCCCCAGCGGCGCGCGGTCGCCCCCACGATCCGCCCGCTGATCGCCAGGCTGGACGGCTACTCGGACGCGCTGCGGCAGGTGACCGGGACGATCGGTGTCGCCGCCGACGACAGCGACATGCGGGGGCTGCGGGATCGCACGCTGTCCGCCGCGGACGCCGCCGAGGTGCGGCTGCGCGGCCGCGCGGCCGAGCTGACGGCCATGCTGCGCGGCGGAAAACCCCCGGCCGGCAGCCCGGTCGCCGCCACCTGCGCGCAGCTCAAACAGCAGATCGCCGCTGGGGTCGACCAGTACGGCCGGCTGGTCGCCGCCGCGTCCGAAGCCGCCTCGGCGTCCAGCGATCTGGCGGAGCGGGTGGCGCCGATCGGCGGCCTGGGCGACGCCACCGAGCAACTCAACGCCCTGGCGGCAGGCATGCGGGAGATCACCGACGCCGCCACCCCCCGGCCCTGACGGCCCCGCCGCGGCCGGCCGCCGGCGCGCACGGGGACACAGCGGTGCCATGACGACGCATGCCCGAATAGGTCACGGCTGGGTTCGCGCTCATGGGAGACTGCCCTCGTCGCCACGCTGACGCATCCGGCGCGTCGCTGGGGCCGCAGGGTTCGCTCGCGGCCGGGACCGCGCCACCGACGTGGCATCGCCGCACGGACTGGACCGAAGGAGGACGCGCCGGTGGAGGTGCTCGGCATCGACTTCGGCACGTCGAACACGGTGGCGGTGTTGGCGGGTGGGGGCCGCGGTCCGCGGGTGTTGTCCGTCGATGGGAACTCCTGGATGCCGTCGGCGGTGTTCGTGGAGGATGACGGCTCGTTGGTGGTGGGTCGGGATGCGGTGCGTCAGGCCCGGTTGGCGCCGGAGCGGTTCGAGGCGAATCCGAAGCTGCGCATCGATGACGGGGAGATCCTGCTGGGTGTGCGGGTGGTGCCGGTGGTGGATGCGATCGCCGCGGTGCTGCGCAGGGTGGGGGAGGAGGCCCGCCGGCAGCTGAACGGGCGGAGCCCGGATCGGGTGCATGTGACGCATCCGGCGCAGTGGGGGTCCGCGCGGCAGAACGTGTTGTTGGCGGCGGCGCGCGCGGCGGGTTTGGGTGAGTCGGTCGGGTTGTTGCCGGAGCCGGTGGGTGCGGCGGCGCATTTCGCCTCGTTGCCGGGGAAGGCGTTGCCGCCGGGGTCGGCATTGGCGGTGTATGACCTGGGTGGGGGGACGTTCGACTGCGCGGTGGTGGGTGCGACACCGGGTGGCTTCACGGTGCTGGCGGAGGCGGGTCTGCCGGACGTGGGCGGGGTGGATTTCGACCAGGTGGTCGTTGATCATTTGGGTCGGACGGTGGGGGTGGCGGATCCGGGTCGGTGGCAGTCGTTGACGCGGCCGCGGACGGCGGGGGACCGGCGGGCGGCTCGGGCGTTGCGGGAGGACGTGCGGGCGGCCAAGGAGTCGTTGTCACGATATTCGCAGGCGGATGTGCCGTTGCCGGAGCCGTTTGAGGACACGCTGGTGACGCGGCGGGAGTTCGAGGGTCTGGTGCGTCCGTCGGTGGTGCGGACGGTGGAGTTGTTGGCGGCGACGGTGGCACGGGCGGGGTGGTCGCCGGAGCGGTTGGCGGGGATCTATCTGGTGGGGGGATCGTCGCGGGTTCCGTTGGTGGCGTCGGTGATCTCGGAGCGGTTGGGTGTGGTGGCCTCCACGCTGGACCAGCCGGAAACGTCGGTGGCCATGGGCGCCGCGATCAGCCCGGTCGGGACGCGTCCGACCGGCCGGACCCAGACTCTGGGACCGGGGTCGGATCGGCGTGCGCCGGTCTCCGACACACGACCGTCGATGCCCGGTGCCGCACCGCCTGCGCCCGGCCCTCCGGGGGGCGGCCCGCCGGCCCGGCCCGCGTGCGGCCCCGCACCGTCCGTCACCGGCCCGCACGGTCCCATCGTCACCGGCCCGCCGGCGTCGGTGTCCGGGCCGCACCCTGCGCCGGGCCCGGGCACCACCGGTGCCCGCGGTCCCTCGGTGAGCGGTCCTCACGGGCCCTCCGTCACCGGCGTTCCGGCCGCCGCGGTCTCCGGGCCGCACCCCGCCTCGGTCTCCGGGCCACACTCGCCGCCCGGCCGCGGCCGCAATCGGCTGCTCGTCTGGGGATCAGTCGCCGCCGTGGTCGTCATCGCCGTCGCGGTCGCCATCGTCGTCATCACCACCCGCGGTTCCGGCACCGCCGGAGGGGACACCACCACCAGCACCTCCGCGTCCGCCGGCTCGAGCGCCGCCTCGTCCTCCGGCGGCGGCGCCAGCCAGACGGCGAACACACCCGGGCGCCCCGTGGTCCCCACCACCTGTGCGACCTCACCCACCGACGGCGGAGGCATGACGCCCTGCCTGCTCTCGCTGGCCGGCCCGAATGCGAACCGCGCGCTCGGATGCTCCCCGGCGCCGGTCGGCGACGAGGCGCTCAAGGACGCCATGGGGGACGCCAAGACCGTCGCCGCCAGCGGATGCATCGGCCTGAACGGCGGCCTGGTGACCGTCTTCTACGTGCAGTTCGAGTCCGCCGACGAAGCCATCACCGCCATCGACTCCATGGCGAGCAAGCTGAACCTGAAGGAGAAGAGCTGGAGCCAGGGCGGCGGTAGTGGTCGCTACGTGTCCTCCGACCAGCCGGCCGTCTACTGGTCCTACTCCGGGCTTCCCGCCATCGGATTCGCCGTCGCCGACACCGATGACGTGCCGACCGGGCAGCAGCCGTTGACCGAGGAGCAGATGGTCACCTTCATGGAGGAGTCGCTGCTGCCGCAGGAACCGTCCTGACCGGAGCGCCGGCCGATCGCTGCCGATCGACGTCGCCCGATCGCCCCGTCGCCGATCAGCGACGGCGACGCCACTGCAGGATGAGCAGCACCAGGACGGCCACCAGACCGGCGAGGATCACCACCCGGCCGGTGACGCTGGACAGCCCGGTCGGATCCGCGGCAGCGCGCAGCACCGCCTCCATCACCATGGCGCCGCCCTCAACCCGGTGACCGGCCGGCCACCAGCGGGCGAACCTGCTCCCCGACGAATGAGGCGAACCGTTCCAGCGGAGGCCCGTCGCCGACGGCGAGCAGGGCGATGTGCGTGGCGCCGGCCGACGCGTACTCGTCGACGGTCGCGGCCACCGCGTCGGCGGGGCTGTCGGCGGGCACCGGGGCGAACACCACCGCGTCGGCCGATCCGTCCCGGCCGGCCGCCGCCCGCCCGGCCCGCAGGTGCACCATCGCCTCCCGCAGCGCCTCCGGAGTCGTCTCTCCGGTGAAGATCGCGCCGTCGCCGAGCTCGCCCGCCAGCGCCGTCGTGCGCCGGCGCACCGCACCGACCAGCAGCGGCGGCGCGGCGGCGGGCGGCCAGTCCAGGGTGACGTCGGCCAGGGAGACGTACTGCCCGGACACCGTCACCGTCTGCCCGTGCAGCAGCGCCCGCAACGCCGAGGTGTATTCCCGCAACAGCGTCATCGGCGACTGCGCCCGCGCACCGACCTGGGCCATCCAATCCAGCACACCGTGCCCGACGCCGGGGATCAGGCGCCCCGGGAACAGCCGCTCCACGGTGGCGATCTCCATCGCCGTCAGCGCGACGTTGCGCAGCGGAACCGGCAGCAACCCGATGCCGACCACCAGCCGCTCGGTGCACGCCAGCGCCGCGGTGGCCGTGGCGATACCGCTCTCCTTGAAGCAGTCCTCCCAAATCCACAACTGCTCCACGCCCGACCGGTCCGTGGCCTGCGCGACGGCACGGAGCCGCTCCGGAGGAAGGTCCGGTGGGAAGATCACGCCCAAGGTCGTCACGCCCGCGAGCATGCCACAGGCGCCCGACACCGTCCCCGGGTCGGCCGCCGGGGTCGCCACCCGGTCGCCGGCGGTGACGGGCGAGCGGGGGTGCGGCGTCCGGATGGCCGGCGCTAGCATCGGTGCGGTGCGATTGACCGAGTTCCGGCAGTTGATGACGGCCCACTTCGGCCCGCTGCGCGCCCCCTCCGTGGCCCAGGACCATGTGTTCTCCGCCCTAGGCGGCCGGACCGTCGACGAGGCGCTGGACGCCGGAATCGATCCCAAGAAGGTGTGGACCGTGGTCTGCGACACCTTCGAGGTGCCGGACTCGCTGCGGTACGGGCTGCCGGACTGAGTCCCGGCCCGCGTTGCCAGGTGCCGGACGGTGACGGTGACGGTGGTGATGACGGGCGGGGGACAGCGGCGGTGACGGGCGGCGCGACACGCCACCGCGAACTGGATCGCGTCGAACGAGTGTACGTCTAGAGTTGTCCACAGCGGTGCCGCCATCCACATTCCGGCGCCACCGCCCGGCCGTTGTCGGTGCCCGGGCATACCGTCGGCCGCGATAGCAGAACAACACCAGAACACCGGCGGCGCAACATCGCCGGACGTGCAGAAAGGCAAGGGTGGGTCATGGCCGCTCCGGACCGCGAGAAGGCGCTCAGCATCGCACTCGCGCAGATAGACAAGCAGTTCGGCAAGGGCTCGGTGATGCGCCTGGGCGACGAGAGCCGGCCCCCGGTCGAGGTCATCCCGACCGGCTCCATCGCGCTGGACGTGGCGCTGGGAATCGGCGGCCTGCCACGCGGCCGTGTCATCGAGATCTACGGCCCGGAGTCGTCCGGCAAGACCACCGTCACGCTGCACGCGGTGGCCAGCGTGCAGGCGGCCGGCGGCATCGCCGCCTTCATCGACGCCGAGCACGCCCTCGACCCGGAGTACGCCAAGGCGCTCGGCGTGGACACCGACGCGCTGCTGGTCTCCCAGCCGGACACCGGCGAGCAGGCGCTGGAGATCGCCGACATGCTGATCCGGTCCGGGGCCATCGACCTGGTGGTGATCGACTCGGTGGCGGCGCTGGTGCCCCGTGCCGAGATCGAGGGAGAGATGGGCGACAGCCACGTCGGCCTGCAGGCCCGGCTGATGTCCCAGGCGCTGCGCAAGATCACCGGCGCGCTGTCCACCACCGGCACCACGATGATCTTCATCAACCAGCTCCGGGAGAAGATCGGCGTGATGTTCGGCTCGCCCGAAACGACCACCGGTGGCAAGGCGCTGAAGTTCTACGCCTCGGTGCGGCTGGACATCCGGCGCATCGAGGCCCTCAAGGACGGCAGCGACGTCATCGGCAACCGGACCAGGGTCAAGGTCGTCAAGAACAAGTGCGCCCCGCCCTTCAAACAAGCAGAGTTCGACATCGTCTATGGCCAGGGCATCTCCCGTGAGGGCTCGTTGATCGACGTCGGCGTCGAGCAGGGTCTGGTCCGCAAGTCCGGCGCCTGGTACACCTACGACGGCGAGCAGCTCGGCCAGGGCAAGGAGAACGTCCGTACCTTCCTGCGGGAGAACCCCGACATCGCCGACGAGATCGACAAGCGGATCAAGGAGAAGCTGGGTGTCGGTGCCCGCGTCGATCTGGACGAGCCGGTGCCGGCACCGGTCGACTTCTGACGGCGGCATGACGGCGGCAGCACCCGAACCATGCGACGAGGCCGCCGGCCCCCGCAGCGGTGACGACGCACCGGGGACCGGCGGCGCCGGGGAGATCGATCGGGCGGCGACCGTCGCCGGACTGGCGGCGGCCATTGCCCGCATCGGATCGGACGGCGGTCGCCCGGCGCCCGCGCGACGCGATGCCATGGCGGCGAGCCGTCCGCGCCGGGGCCAGTCCGGTTCCGGCAGCCGGGCCGGTTCCGGGGCCCGGAACGACCCGCCGCCGGACGATCCCGCCGGGTCGTCCGGCGACGCGCCCGGCGACCCGGAGTCGATCGCCAGGACGATCTGCCTGCGCCTGCTCACGGACCGGGCACGATCCCGTTCCGAACTCGCCGACGCGCTGCGCCGGCGAGGCATCCCGCCCGAGGTGGCGACGCCCGTGCTCGAACGCTTTACCGAGGTGGGGCTGATCGACGATGCCGCCTACGCACGGGCGTTCGTTGCCAGCAAGCATCGCGATCGCGGGCTCGGCCGGGCGGCACTACGCACCGAACTACGCCGCAAGGGCATCGACGAGGCCGCCGCCGACCGCGCGCTGGAAACCATCGACGGCGAGGCCGAGCGACGCAGGGCGACCGAACTGGTCGCCAAGAAGCTGGACTCCGCGATGTTCGCGGGCTTGCCGGCGGCGCGGCGGCGGCTGCTCGGGCTGCTGGCGCGGCGCGGATACTCCGCATC
>JBIQML010000180.1:0-8069 GCA_044463405.1 Nakamurella lactea
GATCGACGGCGGGCCCTGCCTGGCCGTCGGCCGACGCGGGTCTGCCGACGTCCGCCCCATTCGTCCGGGGCCGTAGGCTCATCCTCCGATGCGCGCCCTGCTGATCGTCAACCCCCACGCCACCGCCACCACTGAGCGGCGGCGCGACCTGCTCACCCACGCGCTGGCCGGTCAGGTCGCGCTGCGGGTGGAGCGCACCACGCACCGCGGGCACGCCGCGGAACTGGCGGCCGGGGCGCTGGCGGACCGCACCCGGTTGGTGGTGGTGCACGGCGGGGACGGCACCGTCAACGAGGTGGTCAACGGGTTGCTGACGCACGGGGTCCGCCCGGCCATGCCGATGCTGGCGGTGGTGCCGGGCGGATCCACCAACGTGTTCGCCCGGGCGATCGGGATCGACCCGGACCCGACCGACGCCACCGAGCAGATCCTGGAGGGGCTCGCCCGCGGCCGCACCCGGATCGTGTCCCTGGGCCAGGCCGGCGACCGCTACTTCACCTTCAACGCCGGGCTGGGGCTGGACGCCGAGGTGGTGCGGTCCGTCGAGGAGCACCGGGCGTCGGGGCGGCCCATCTCCAACTCGCTGCACATCCGCCGGGCGATCCGGCAGTTCTTCGCCGGCGACCGTCGCCATCCCCGGCTGTCGGTGACCGTCGACGGCGTGGTCACCGACGGTGTCTACCTGACGCTGATCTCCAACGTCGACCCCTGGACCTACGCCGGGAACCGCCCGGTGCGCACCAACCCCGGCCTGCCGGCCGACCGCGGGCTCGGACTGCTGGCGCTGCGCAGCATGCGGCTCCCCACCGTGCTGCGAATCGTGCGCCAGCTGGTGAGCGGACGGTCCGGGCCGCGCTCCCCGGCCCTGCTCCGGGTGGACGGAACCGAGCAGATCATCGTCACTGCCAGTAGTCCCGTCGGCCTGCAGGTGGACGGCGACTACCTCGGAGAGCGGTCCGAGGTGGTCTTCCGATCCGTTCCGGCCGCGCTGCGCATCGTCGTCTGAGCCGGCTGGGACGTCCAGGCAGCCCTCGGACCGCGCGAATCAGGTTTCCGGGCAGAAATCAAGATGAGCCATATCACCGAAATTGGTTCTTTTCTGAATCGATTCCAGCAGGCATGATTGAGGTCGTACGCGGAGCGAGTGGTCAGGCCCCGGGCTGGACGTGATGTTGGTAACGACATCGTCGCCAAGTCTTGACATTGTCGTGATGCGTGAAAGCATTTCCCGGGCGGATACACGACCTGTGTCCGGCCGCTGACAGACAGTGTTCGGACCACCTGACCTGGGGCCCGGCACCGAACCGGACGAGGAGCCCGACCGATGGACTGGCGCCACCGCGCTATTTGCCGTGACGAAGACCCCGAGCTGTTCTTCCCCGTGGGGAACTCGGGACCCGCGCTGCTGCAGATCGCCGAGGCCAAAGCAGTGTGCGAGCGCTGCCCCGTGATCAACGAGTGCCTGAACTGGGCGCTGGAGACCGGCCAGGACGCGGGCGTATGGGGCGGACTGTCCGAGGACGAGCGGCGCTCGCTCAAGCGGCGTCGGGCCCGCGCTCGCGCTCGCAACAACAGCATGGCCTCCTAGCCACCACGCCTCCCGCGTCCGCGACCATCCGCCCGGCGAACCCGACCTCACAACACCGTCCCGACATGGGCCGATAGGTCAGGTGCGCCCCTTCAGCGGAATCTGCAGCTGCACCTGAGCCCCGGAGCCGTCGTCGCGTCGTCGCATGCTGATCGAGCCGCGAAGCTCGGAGTCGACCAGGGTGCGCACGATCTGCAAACCCAATCCGGGTGCGCGTTCCAGGGAGAATCCCGCCGGCAGGCCGGCGCCGTCATCGGTGACGGTGACCTCCAGTTCGCGCGCCGACCGCCGGACCGCCACCGCCACCTGACCCTCACTGTCCCCGGGCCGGTAGCCGTGCTGCACCGCGTTCTGCACCACCTCGGCCAGCACCATCACCAGCGGCGTGGCCAGCTCGGCCGACAGCGACCCGAAGCTGCCCCGCCGAACCACCCTGGCCGGCGACTCGGCCGCCGCCACGTCGGTGAGCATCGGCACCAGCCGGTCCACGATCGCGTCCAGATCCACCCGGTCGTCCGGAGAGGTCGACAGCGTCTCGTGCACCAGCGCGATGGACGTCACCCTGCGCACCGACTCTGCCAGCGCGTGCCGGACCTGGGTCGAGTCCGACCGGCGGGCCTGCAGGCGCAGCAGCGCCGCCACCGTCTGCAGGTTGTTCTTCACCCGGTGGTGGATCTCCCGGATGGTGGCGTCCTTGCTCAGCAGCGCACGGTCCCGCCGCCGCACCTCGGTGACGTCCCGCACCAGCACCAGCGCCCCCGCGGGCCGGCCCTGCGGGCGCAGCGGCAGTGCGCGGAACAGCACCGTGGCGCCGCGGGCCTCGATCTCCATGCGCAGGCTCGACCGGCCCTGCACCGCGCCGCTGATCCGAGCGGCCAGCTCGGCGGCG
Organism: Nakamurella lactea; assembly: GCA_044463405.1. Classification (GTDB taxonomy): domain Bacteria; phylum Actinomycetota; class Actinomycetes; order Mycobacteriales; family Nakamurellaceae; genus Nakamurella; species Nakamurella lactea_B. The sequence continues at coordinate 2,478 of JBIQML010000180.1, forward strand.
TCGAACGGGTCGGCGATCAGCGAGCGGGTGGCCCGGGCCAGCGGCTCTCCCTGCAGGCCGCCGGAGTGCCCCAGCCGGTGGTATGCGGACTGCGCGTTCGGGCTGACGTAGACCACGCAGCCGTCCGGGTCCAGGCGCAACAGGCCGTCCCCGGCCCGCGGCCCGGTGTGCATCTCGCCCGGCTGCTCCACCGGCGGAAAGGTGCCGTCGGCGACCATCGCGAACAGGTCGGCGGCGGCCTGGATGTAGGCGATGTCCAGCGCGGCGCGGGCCTCCGTGCGCGCGGTGGAGTCCCGGGCGACCAGCGCGACCACGGCGTCCGCGTGCCGGACCGGGATGACTTCCCTGGTGATCGCCAGCGCGGTGGCCGCCGGTGGCGCGGCCGGCGACAGCGGCGAGAGTGCCGGGGCCACCGGATTCGGGTCGGCAAGCGGCCCGGAGACGATGCGCTCCTCCTCCCAGCCGCGGCGCAGCACCAGGGCCTGCGGGAGCTCCAGCCGGTGACCGACCAGGTCTCCGGCGTGCGAGGTGGTCCAGGTCGTCGGGCGCGACTGCGCGATGCACACGAAGCCGTCCGGGGCGACCGGGATCCACAGGCTCAGGTCCGAGAAGGACAGGTCGGCGAGCAGCTGCCACTCGGAGACCAGCCGCTGCACGTGATCGACCGCCGATCCGGGCAGCGCGGTGTGCTCGGCCAGCAGATCGGACAGCGTGGACATCTACCGTGCCCCCTCGACGGCGAGCACGGGCGGCGAGGCGTCGATCAGGAGATCTCCGCGATCAGGTCGCCCTCCTGGACGACCTGGCCCTCGCTGACGGCCACGGTCGACACGGTGCCGTCCACCTCGGCGATGACCGGAATCTCCATCTTCATCGACTCGAGGATCACCAGGGTGTCCCCGTCGGCGACGGTGTCCCCCTGGGAGACCAGCACCTTCCACACGTTCGCGACCATCTCGGCGCGGACTTCCTCCGCCATCGGCGTTCCTTTCTCGGCCATGCCCGTCGGCCATCCGGCGGGCCCTGGTGCCCGATGATGCGACGGCGCCGCCGGGGCGAAACCATCCCATCACAACGACCGGCGGGTTCCGGAGCCCGCCTCGCCGGCACGGTCGGCGGGCCGTCGGCAGCATGGCACGATGGATGACGGCGTGCCGGCACGGCGCGCCGCTCGGTATCGCGGCGAGACCGGTTCGGTCGGTCATCGAACGCCGGACCGGTTCGGCACCGAAAGGACACACATCATGGGCAAGCGCGCGCGCAAGAAGAAGGCTCGCAAGCACTCGGCGGCCAACCACGGCAAGCGGCCGAACTCCTAGGTCGCACGCCCGCCCGGCGCGGCCCGGAGTGCGCGGCAGCCGGGTGCCGGCGCCCGGCCCGGGTGGAGTCGGTGGAGACTGCCGTCAGCGGTCGCGTGCCGGACGGCGGGCGTCCCTCAGGACTCCCGACCGGCAGGATCCTCGGCTCCCGCGGCATCGTCCGGGCCGGCCGGGGCGTCGTCCCACACCGTCATCGACGTCACGGATGTCTGCGTCACCGTCGTCCGCTGACCCTCGGATCCGGTGCTCTGGCCGCTCAGTCGCACCTCAAGCAGGCTGGCGACCACCCGCTGGCGCAGGCGCTCCGGGGCCCGGTCGCCGCCGCACTTGCGGGACAGCAACTGCTTGAGCTTGGAGTCCAGCCCGGCCTCCTCGAGGCAGGGCGAGCAGTCGTCCAGATGACGCTGCACCACCGCGCGCCGCTCCGGGTCGAGTTCGTCGTCGAGGAACAGCCAGACGTCACGCAGCACGGCGTCGCATTCGCCCGCGTCGGAACCGGATGTGCACGACATGTCAGGAGCCCTCCGATGCCGGCGCGTCGCTGGACGGGCGGATCAGCCCCTGCTCGGTGGCGTAGCCCGTCAGCATCTCGCGCAGCTGCCGGCGTCCACGGTGCAACCGCGACATCACCGTGCCCAGCGGGGTGCCCATGATCTCGGCGATCTCCTTGTAGGAGAAGCCCTCGACGTCGGCCAGGTAGACCGCGAGGCGGAACTCCTCGGGCAGTTCCTGCAGCGCGTTCTTCACGTCGCTGTCCGGCAACCGGTCCAACGCGTCCATCTCGGCGGACCGCAGCCCGGACGAGGTGTGCGATTCGGACTCCGCCAGCTGCCAGTCGGTGATCTCGTCGGTGGGCCGCACCTGGGGTTGGCGCTGCCGCTTGCGGTAGCCGTTGATGTAGGTGTTGGTCAGGATCCGGTACAGCCAGGCCCGCAGGTTGGTGCCCTCGGCGAACCGGTCGAACGCCGCATACGCCTTCAGGTACGTCTCCTGCACCAGGTCCTCGGCGTCGGCCGGGTTGCGCGTCATCCGCATGGCGGCCGCGTAGAGCTGGTCCAGCAGCGGCATCGCCTCGGCGGTGAATCGCTGCCCCAGTTCCGTGTCGGCCTTCTCCGCCGAGACTGCCGCTGGAGGCACAGAGGGCACGGCCACGAACACCCCCGTCGGTCCGTTCGGGACGGCCCGCCGGCTGCGGCCCGCCTCACCCCTTGAGGGTACCGTCGGGGGCCGACGGCTCCCACGGGACGGGCCAGCCGACCGGGTCCGCGCCCTGGTCACCGGGCCGGAACCGGCGGGACGGTCGGAACCAGCGGCCACAACCGGGTCGGAGCCTCCTCCGGCGGTGACGGGATCCACCATGACAGCCTGCACCAGCATCCACCTCCTGCCAGGGCAAACGCCCCGGGCCGGGGTGGGTATTCCGGCGCTGGAACACCACGGTTCCCGGGACGCTGTCGGCGCCGGCGCGTAGGGTCGCCACCAGCGCCGAGCAGCATCCAGGTACCACCACGTCCGACGACCGAACAGCAACCGCTACCAGCGCCGCAGCGGCACCCCGACGGCCGACCGACGGGAGAGTTGATGATCACCTTCCGGGCTGTGGGCAAGACGTACCCCGACGGAACCCGAGCGGTCGGCGGGGTCGACCTGGAGATACCCACCGGCCAGCTCACCGTCTTCGTCGGGCCGTCCGGCTGCGGCAAGACCACCTGCCTGCGGATGATCAACAGGATGGTGGAACCCACCACCGGCACCGTCAGCATCGACGGCGTGGACGTGCAGTCGGTGAACCCGGCGCGGCTGCGCCGCGGCATCGGCTATGTCATCCAGAACGTCGGGCTGTTCCCGCACCGGACCGTGCTGGACAACATCGCGACCGTCCCGGTGCTGGAGGGCACCGGTCGCCGGCGGGCGCGGGCGTCCGCGGCGGAGCTGCTGGAGCGGGTCGGGCTGGAGCCGTCGGTGGCCAACCGGTACCCGTCGCAGCTCTCCGGCGGCCAGCAGCAGCGGGTCGGGGTGGCCAGGGCGCTGGCCGCGGACCCGCCGGTGCTGCTGATGGACGAGCCGTTCTCCGCCGTCGACCCGGTGGTGCGGGCCCAGCTGCAGGACGAGATGCTGCGGCTGCAGGCCGAGATGGGCAAGACGGTGGTCTTCGTCACCCACGACATCGACGAGGCGCTGCGACTGGGCGACCTGGTGGTGGTGTTCGCACCCGGCGGCCGGGTCGCGCAGGCGGCCCCACCTGCGACGCTGCTGGCCTCCCCGGCGGACGACTTCGTCGCCGACTTCATCGGTCGGGACCGCGGCTACCGGGCGCTGTCCTTCGCGGACGCCGGCGCCCTGCCGATCCGGGACGTGCCGACGGTGGACGCCGAGGCGGCGCTGGCCGCCGCCAATGGCGAAGGGCCGGCGCCCTCCGTCACCGCCCGGTGGTCGCTGCTGGTGGACGCCGAACGGCGGCCGCAGGGCTGGCTGGACGCGGCCGGTGTGCAGGCCGGCCGGGCGTTGCGGCGCGACGACGTGCGACTGGGCGGCACCCTGATCCGGCCGGGCGGCACGCTGCGGTCCGCGCTGGACGCGGCGCTGTCCTCGCCGTCCGGCAACGGGGTGGCGGTGGACTCGGACGGGCAACTGCTGGGCATCGTCCCGGCGCAGGCGGTGGTGGATGCCATCGAGCGGTCGCGGGTCGCCGCGTCGGCCTCGTCACCGTCCGGTGACGGTCCGGTGGTCGGCTTCGTGGACGCCACCGGCGCCGCTGACACCACCACCCGTGCCGCCGACACGGTGGCCACCCCGGACGCCGCCGCGGGGGCCACCGGTTCCGAACCCGCCCTCGAGGCACCCCCGTGAACTGGGACTGGCTGGGGCGCAACGCCGGGGAGATCACCTCCTGGACGCTGGCGCACCTGCTGCTGGCGGGCGTGCCCACGCTGATCGGGCTGGTGGTGGCCATCCCGCTGGGCGCGCTGGCCAACCGCTACCGGTGGGCCTATCCCCCGATGGTCACCATCGCCGGGCTGCTGTACACCGTCCCGTCCATCGCGCTGTTCGTCCTGCTCCCCGGCCTGCTCGGCAGCAGCATCCTGGACCCGATCAACGTGATCATCGCGCTGTCGCTGTACACCGTGGCGCTGATGGTGCGCAGCGTCGCCGACGCGCTGGCCTCGGTGCCCAACGACGTGCGGCAGGCGGCGATCGCGATGGGATACCGGCCACTGCGACGGCTGCTGACGGTCGAACTGCCGGTGTCGATCCCGGTGATCGGCGCGGGCCTGCGGGTGGCCGCGGTGTCCAACGTGAGCCTGGTCGCGGTCGCCGCGCTGATCGGGGTGCACCAGCTCGGGTCGCTGTTCACCCAGGGCGAGCAACTGGACTTCTACACCCCGATCATCGCCGGCATCGTGCTGTGCGTGGTGATCGCGGTGCTGTTCGACGCGGTGATCCTGACCGCGGTCCGGTTGACCACCCCCTGGCGTCGGGCGGGCGCACGATGATCGGGCAGGTCTGGGCGTGGCTGACCACCGCCTCGCACTGGGACGGCCAGGACGGGATCTGGGCCCGCACCTGGGAGCACCTGCAATACACGCTGCTGGCGGTGGCGATCGCGCTGGTGATCGCGCTGCCGATCGGCGCGCTGATCGGGCACACCGGCAAGGGCACCGCACTGGTCGCGGGCCTGGCCAACGCGCTGCGCGCGCTGCCGTCCCTGGGCCTGCTGGTGATCTTCGCGCTGTGGTCGCTGGATCATTTGCCGATCGGCATCGCGTTGCAGTCGGCGTCGCTCGCCGTGCTGGCGCTGCTGGCCATCCCGCCGATCCTGACCAGCACCTACGCCGGCGTCGCCGCGGTCGATCCTGCCGCCCGGGACGCGGCCGAGGGAATGGGAATGACGGGTGGACAGGTTCTCCTTCGTGTGGAGATGCCGATCGCGCTGCCGCTGATCTTCTCCGGGCTGCGCTCCGGGTTCCTGCAGGCGGTGGCCACCGCGACCATCGCGGCATTCGTGAGCCTGGGCGGCCTGGGCAGGTACGTGCTGGACGGGCTGGCGCAGCAGGACTATCCGAAGATGGCCGCCGGGGCGCTGCTGGTGGCGGTGCTTGCCATCCTCGGCGATCGGGTACTCGCGCTTGTCGCCTACCTGCTGGCCTCCCCCGGGGTGACCGGCCGGCGCGCGCGAGCGCGGCGATCGGCGGCGGTCCGCGGCGAGGTGGTGGTGCCGGCGACCACGTGACGTCCGGCCCGGGGCGCCCATGGCGCGGCGGGATGTGTTCAT
>JBIQML010000181.1:0-8001 GCA_044463405.1 Nakamurella lactea
CGGCCGCATCGTGTACGAGCGGTACCTCGGCGGAGCGGGTCGCCAGACCACGGAGACATCCTTCTCGGTGGCCAAGTCCTTCGTCTCCACGCTGGTCGGTATCGCCATCGCGCAGGGCCGCATCCAGAGCATCCACGATCCGGTGACCGACCACCTGCCCGAACTGGCCGAGCGGGATCCCCGCTTCACCCGCATCACCCTGCGAGACCTGCTCACCATGACCTCCGGGCTGGCATACCAGGAATCCGGTTTCCCGTGGCCGTTCGGAGACGACACCTACACCTACCTGGGGACCGACCTGCGCCAGGTGGCGCTCGGCCGCTCCCGCATCCAGGATCCGCCCGGAAGGCACTGGCTGTACAACAACTACAACCCATTGCTGCTCGGCCTGGTCCTGGAGCGTGCCACCGGCACCAGCGTCAGCGCCTTCATGTCGGACACGCTGTGGAAGCCGCTCGGCGCCTCCCACAGCGCCACCTGGAACCTGGACTCCACGGCATCCGGCTTCGAGAAGATGGAAAGCGGCCTCAACGCCACGCCACGCGATTATGCCCGCTTCGGACTGCTGTTCCTGCACGGCGGGCGTTCCGGCGGTCGGCAGGTGGTCCCGGCCGGCTGGGTCCGAGCGGCCACCGCGCCGCGGGTCGAGACCCGCTGGGGCAACCCGTACGGCTACTTCTGGTGGGTCGACGGGCACCGGCGCACCAGCTTCTTCGCCTTCGGCGACTACGGTCAGTACATCTACGTCGCGCCCGGCGCCGACACCGTGATCGTGCGCATCGGCAGCGACTGGGGAACCGACAACCCGCACTGGCTGGCCCTGTTCCGCGACCTGACCGACCAGCTCACCCACCCCGGGTGAGCGCGGCAGCGAGGAAGACGGGCAGATCGGAGGGCAGCATGACGGTCCGGAGCTTCAGCACCCGCGTCATCATCGACCGCACCGGCGCGGACGTCTATGCGGCGATCAACAATCCCGGACGTGGTGGTCGACCACCATCGAGGGCTCCGCGAACCGAGTCGTCGAACTCGTGCCGTCGCGGCGCGTCGTCTGGCGAGTCCTGGACACCAGCAGCACCGATTTCGTCGTCGACAGCACCGAATGGAACAGCACCACGGTCCGGTTCGACATCCACCAGCGGGGAAGCCGTACCGAGATCGTGTTCACCCACGCGGGTCTGGTTCCGGAATTCGAGTGCTTCCAGGCGTGCTCGGCCGGCTGGACCGGCTACCTCCAACGGAGCCTGCCCTCCCTTCTGACCACCGGCCGCGGCGAACCCGGCGCCTACTGATCGTTCGAGCATGCGGTGACCTCGCGACAACCGTTCCCATCCCCGTCTGTCATGCTCCCGTGATGCGGCGGCTGGTGGTGCTGGGGGCAACCGGAGGGCGACCGATGGCGGGGCTGGCGTGCAGCGGATACCTGATCGAATGGGACGGCGCTCGCATCGTGGTCGACCTCGGCTACGGAACGGCGCCGCAGCTGCTCGAGTCCGTCCCGGACGGTGACGTGACGGCCGTCGTCATCACGCACGAGCATCCCGATCACTGCGTGGACCTGCACGCCCTGTTCCGGGTGCGGCACTACAGCTTTCCCGGCGCACCAGCACTGCCGCTGTACGCGCCGGAGGGCGTGCTGGCTCGGCTGGCCGGCCTGGAACCGGACGTGAACCTGGGCGATGTCTTCGACCATCACCCGATTCCCGGGTCGTACCGGGTCGGGCCGTTCCGCCTGACCACCGCGCCGCTGCCGCATTTCGTCCCGACCGTCGGGGTGCGCCTGGACATGGGCGGGTTCGTGCTGGCCTACGCCACGGACACCGGGCCGGACGACGCGCTGGCCGAATTGGGCCGGGACGCCGATCTGTACATCCTGGACGCCACCGACCGCCCCGGCGAGACCGCCTGCACCGAGCGCCATTTGCTCACGGCGGCGGAGGCCGGAGCGTGGGCGCGGAGCGCCGGTGCGGCCCGGTTGCTGCTGACGCATCTGTGGCCAGGTACCGATCCCGCTCGATCGGAGGCGATCGCGCGCGGGTCGTTCGACGGTCCGGTCGAGTTCGCCCGGCAGGGAATGGTCGTCGAACTGGCCCGGTAACCGGTGGTGTCGACAGGGGGTGGATCAGGACTTGCCCAGCGTGGCTAACACTGTTAGCCTAGGTTCATGCACCTCCTCTCGTCCCGCACCGGAACCGTTGACGCCGTGGGCCGTTGGCTGCTGCGCGTGGCGGCCGTCACGGCCGTCGTCGCAGCGGTCGCCAGCCTGTCGTCGGTACGGCAGGCAGGAACGCAGACCGTCGTCGTCGAAGTGTGGCGGCTGTACGGGCTGGTGGCCTTCGCCGGCCTGTTCCTCATCCTGTCGGTACGGCCCCGGGGAAACCGGGTGCTCTGGGCCGTCACCCTGGGAAGCAAGGCGTTGTTGGCGGTGACGGGAATCGCGTTGCTGCTGCACACCTCCGGCAACGCCATTCCCGGAGCGGGCGACCTCGCCCTGTGGGACGGCATGTTGGCACTGGTCCTGGTGGCGGCGTTCTGGTGTTGCCGGGGCTGGGTTCGCGACGAGGCCACCCCAAGATCCAGGTCCGAGCGGTGAGCCGTCGCGAGCAGATCGTCGATGCCGCACAGCACCTGTTGGAGACCGAGGGGCCCGAGTCGGTGACGATGCGGCGGGTCGCCGCCGCCCTCGACATCAGGGCGCCGTCCCTGTACAAGCACATGAGCGGGAAGGCGGAACTGGAGGCGGCGCTGCAGTGCCGGGCCCTCCAGCAACAGGCCGCATTCCTCGCCGAGGCATCGGATCTGACCGAGATGGCGGCCGCCTACCGCCGTTGGGCCCTGGATCATCCGCAGTTGTACCAACTGCTCACCCGTCGTCCGCTGGACCGGACGCTCATTCCGGCCGAACTCGAGCAGGCAGCGGCGGCGCCACTACTTGCGGTGTGCCACAACGACCTCGACCGCGCGCGGGCGCTGTGGGGGCTGGGCCACGGCCTGGTCGACCTGGAACTGTCCGGCCGCTTCCCGCCCGGCGCGGACATCGACCGGGCCTGGTCTGTCGCGCTGGCCGCGTTCCGCGCCGGCACCACTCGCTAGCAGCATGGTTCTCGCGACGGGCGCCGGCGGGAGTCGTCAGTGTGCGGCGAGGTACTGGTCGCGGAGGGTGTTGGAGATGCGTCCGCGGGCAGAGACCACGATGCCCTGCTCGAGGGCCCAGGCTCGAATGTCCGCCTGTGAGGGCGAGGCGGGCGAGGTGCGCCTTCGAGAGTCGCGGGTGCCGCCGGTGGAGGTCGTTCCGGTTCGCCGTCCGCGCGCGGTGCTCGATCTGGTCGTCGATCGCTTCCGCCCTGTGATCGGCGTGCCGATCTCCACCACGGTTCCGGCCGGGCGGCCCGCCTCGATGTAGGCGCCGATCACCTTGCGCAGTGCCGCGGCGTTGCGCTTGTTCAGCGTGATCTCGTACGTGGTGTGGTCGAGCGCGAATCTCACCGTCTCGGCGGCTCGGCCACCGGTGATGTCATCACGCAGGGTGCCGGTTGCGGACTGCGACATGATCGGGTTCCCCCAGGTGGGTTCGTCGGTACCACACGATCATGCCTTATGTTTCTCATTTTGTGCGCACATGGCAGGCACGCAATCGGCCGCGCGCCGGTGTCAGCCGAGTTGGACGACGGGTGATCCGTCGGCGTTGATCAGCACCGATAGTCCACCGCTCGCGCCGGACCAGGTCTGCAGATAGCACACCCCGGTCTGGCGGTCCCGGAGGATCCTGATCATCTCCGTCAGCTTCTTCTGCTCGTAGATGATGTCGAATCGATCGTTGTCCGAAGCCATGACGGCGACGGTACCGGCTCGGCGCCGAATCCTCGGTGTCGACGTCGATCGCCGCCCACCCGGTGATCCTGCTGTCGCGAGTTCCCGCGCTGTCGGACACGTCCCGATCGTGCCGCCATCGTCACGGCAGGTGACCAGAATGCCGGGCCTGCGCGTGTTTCCCGCTGAGCGACCGTCGGGTCTATCCTCGTAGGTCGAGACACCGGAAGTGGGCGTGCTGATGCGTTGGGCGGAATCCTTCATCGCCATCGCGTTCGCGCTCGCCATGCTGGTCGCCATTCCGGCGGCGGGCGACGGCACCGTCACCGCGTTCGCGATCGCCACCGCCGTCGTCGTCGCGTGCCTCGTCACCTTCTCGGTGACGGCCCAGGGCACGGCAACGGCACGGATGGCCGTCCTGTGCGCCCTCGGCGGCGAAGATCGCCATCACCGCGGTGCTTTCCGGCGCCAGCATGCGCCGAACACCCCCGGCCGTCCGGGTAGGCCACGATCACCGGGACGGGCCCTCGTCGGGCCGGCGCGCTAGTCAGGACCATTCGGCCCGCACCTTCGACAAGGCCGTGCAGGTCGCATTCCGACCTGCTCCATCCCAGTCGCCGACGTCGTTCCCCATCGACCGGCCACAGGCCGGATCGTGGGCCCTCGCAGCTAGCGCAGCGTGGCCGCGTCGGCGGCATGTCGACAAGGGCAACGAGCATGTTGAACGTCATCTACTACCCCGTGTCATTCATCCTGTGGTGCTGGCACACCGTCTTTGGCTTCGTCCTCGGGGATGTCAGCGCCGCAGGCTGGGCGCTGGCGATCGTGTTCCTGGTCTTCACGCTGCGGGCGATCCTGCTGCAACCCGCCATCCGACAGATCCGCTCGATGCGGGCCATGCAGCGAATCGCACCGCAGATGACGGCGATCCGGGCCCGCTACGCGGGTGACCGGCCGCGGCAGATGGCCGAGGCGCAACGCCTGCGGCGCGAGCATGGAGTGAACCCGCTCGCCGGATGCCTGCCGGTCATCCTTCAGGTTCCGGTTTTCATCGCGCTCAACCACGTGCTGAGAACCTTTACCCAGCACCCGGACCAACCCAACTACTACTTCCCGCTCTCCGACGTGCATTCCTACCTTGCGGCTACGCTGTTCGACGCCCACCTGGGTGACGCGATCCTCAACATCGGGCTGATCGGAGGCGCGGGTGCCGGGCACACGACATGGATGTGGCAGGTCGCCCCGGTGGCGATCCCGCTGATGGTCATCGCAGCGATCGCGACACATCTCACGGCGCGGTCGTCGGCCGGGCGCACCGTCGGGACGGCCGCGACCGGCTCGTCGCAGTCGCGGCTGATCAGAACGCTGTCGCTGTGGGTGTTCCCGTCGGGAGCGCTGGTGTTCGGCGGTGTCATGCCGGTCGGGCTGCTCATCTACTGGGTGAGCAACAACATGTGGACGTTGGGGCAGCAGCACCTCGTCGTCCGACGGATGGATGCGAAGGAGCGGGACAGCGAGCGCCGCACTCGACAGAGACGCCGGGCGCTGGCGCCCGGGCCCGGGCAACGGCCGGAACCGCGGCGTGGATCGAGGCACTGATGCCGACCGACCGCGCCGGGAAGGGAAACCGGTGGAACCGGGTGCGGGAGTCGATCATTCTCGGTTGGCTCCGCCTGACGAATCGCATCCAGCTCGGACGCACGACGGTCTACGTCAGCGTCGTGTCGCTGATCGGCGTCGATGCGGTGACCGTGATCGTCGGCGCCGCGGCCGTCTGGCCGGTGGGGATCCCGGTCCTGCTGCTGGGGCTCTCGCTGATCTACCTCGTTCGCCGCTGGTTCCAGGCCGTGCGGCAGCGAGGCGACGGATAGCAGGCTTGACCTTCACGTCGCGTCAAGGCCGAACCTGGGGAGGTCATGTTCGCCATCGGAGAGTTCGCCCGCCTCGGCGGCGTCACCACCCGCACCCTGCGCTACTACGAGCAGGTCGGGCTCGTGCGGCCGGCCCAGGTCGATGACGACACGGGCTACCGCCGGTACTCGGTGACCCAGCTCGGGACGCTCAACCGCGTCCTCGCCCTCAAGGATCTCGGGTTCTCGCTGGACCAGATCCGCACGCTGATCGGCGGGGTCACCATCGAGCAGCTCCGCGGGATGCTGCTGCTGCGCAGGGCGCAGCTCGAGCGGGAGCTGGACGACACGGAGGACCGGCTGTCCACCGTCGAGGCGCGTCTCCGTCACATCGAAAGGGAGAATGCCATGCCCGCCGACGATGTCGTCGTCAAGAGGATCCCCGCCACACCCGTCGTCGCCGTCGGGGCACCGGCGGCCGGGTTCGGCCCGACCAATCTCGGCCCGGTGATCCACGCGCTGGAGCTGCAATTCGAGGCGCTGGGGCTGCGTAGGATCGTCGGATCCACCGAGCCCTACGTCACCTTCTACACCGGCGATCCCGAGCGGGGAACCCTGGTTGCGAACGTCGCCGTACCGGTCCATGACGCTCACCGCGAGCTTCCGGAACCCGCTCACCATCAGGTGTTGCCACCGGTCGAAGCAGCCGTGGCCGTCCGGGCCGGAGCCGGCGTGTTCCCCTACGTCTACCAGGATCTGGCCCGCTGGATCGACGACCACGGCCACCGGCTGGGCGCGCACGGCCGCGAGGTGTGGCTGACCACCGCCGCCGACGCGGGAGGGATCGAGGGTCAGGTGATCGAGGTGCAGCTGCCCTTCCTCCGCGAGCAACGCTGAGAGCGCTCGAGCTTCGCCCTGCCCGAGGTCGCGTTCGGCGCTTCAAGAGGCGGTCGCGACGAGGCCGGCCTGAGCGGCGCGGTGCGCCTGCGGGCTGACGCCGTAGCGCCGCTTGAAGGCAGTGCTGAACGTGAACTGGCTGCGGTAGCCCACCTTGCGGGCGACGGCGCCGACGGTGGTATCCGGTTCGAGCAGCAGGTCGGACGCCAGGGCGAGTCGCCACCCGGTCAGGAACGACATCGGTGGCTCGCCGAGCAGGGTGGTGAAACGCCTGGCCAGCGCCGCCCGCGAGATCCCGACCTCGCCGGCCAGGGACGCCACCGTCCAAGGATGTTGCGGGTTGTTGTGCAGCAGCCGCAGCGCACGCCCGGCGATCGGGTCGGCATGCGCGCGATACCAGGCGGGGGCCCGGTCCTCGTGCCGGGCGAACCAGAAGCGCAGCGCGGTGACGACGAGCAGGTCGAGCAACCGGTCGAGCACCGCCTCTTGGCCGGGGTCGTCCTTGCCGATCTCGTCGGCGAGCAGCGGGACGACCGGGGAGTGCCACTCGCCGTCGCGCAGCACGATGAGCCGGGGCAGCGCGTCGAGGAGGCGGCGGCTGATCTCGCCATCACCGTCGTAGGTCCCGGTGAGCATGACGGTCGCGCCGTCGGCGGCGTTGCCCCAGGTGCGCAGGCCCTGCCGCATCGACTCCGCGACGTCCGTCCCGTCCGGCGTGGTGCAGACCTGCCCGGGCCCGATCATCACCTGCGGCGCGGTCCGGGGGGAGTCGGCGACCGTGTAGTGGTCGGGGCCCCGCATGATCGCGGTGTCGCCGACGTGCATCGGTCGCGGTTCCTCGTCGTCGTAGCGCACCCAGGCGGAGCCGCGCACCACCGCCGCGACCGTCAGCGGCGCCTCGTCACGAACGCGCAGCGACCATGGCGGATCCATCACCGAGCGGAGCAGAAACGCGCCCTCGCCCGGGGTCCATTGAGGAATCCGGCCAGGGCGTCCACTCCGTAGACGATAACGAATGCATGCGAGCGTCTCAATCATGGAAACTCTCGCAGCCGTCGGGTTGGCTCGACCCCATGACAGCAGCCCTCGACGGCTACCCCGGATACCTGACCCTGGCCGGCGCCGTCGGAGCCGGTCTGGCGGCCGGCGTCTATCTCGCCTTCTCCACGTTCGTGATGCCCGGCCTGCGCAAGCAGCCACCGCCGCCGGCGAATCCGCTGCTCACGATCGTGCTGTTCGGAACCGCGATCGTGTGCGTGCTGCTGATCATCGCGGGGCTCCAGCGACGCGATTCAGCCGCCGTGTGGCAGATCGTGGGCGCCGTGCTCTACCTGATCAGCGTGCTGATCCTGGCCGGCTACCACATCCCGCACAACAACCAGCTGATGAGCATCGACCCGAACGGCGCCGGCGCGGCCGCCGTCTGGTCGCACTTCTACTCCTC
>JBIQML010000182.1:0-4434 GCA_044463405.1 Nakamurella lactea
GAATCGCTCGGTCCCGACGGCGGGCACCGTGTAGCGCTCGCCGGTGGAGACCTCGCCGGCCAGGTCGGCGCCGGACATCGGCGGTGACGAGCGCACCGCGGCCAGCATCTCCCCGGGGTCGGGCAGCGCGGAGACATCAGCACCGGGCGCGGCCGCGAAGATGCCGCAGCGCATCGCGCCATCGGTGCGCAGGTGCCGGGTCAATCCCCTGGTGTCCACCCCGTGGATGCCGACGACTCCCTGCCGGGCCATCTCCTCCGGCAGCGAGGTGGTCGCCCGGAAGTTCGACGGGCGCGGCGACAGGTCGCGCACCACGTACCCGGCGACCTGGATCTGGTTCGACTCGTTGTCGTTGCCGGCACGGCCGGCACCGGATCCCGCGACCCAGCCGGTGTTGCCGATCTGCGGGGCGGTGGCCACCACGATCTGCCGCCGGTAGGAGGGGTCGGTGAGGGTCTCCTGGTAGCCGGTCATGCCGGTGGAGAACACCGCCTCGCCGAGGGCTGTGCCGGTGGCGCCGAAGGATCGGCCGCGGAACATCCGGCCGTCCTCCAGCACCAGGACCGCGGGACCGCCGCGAGGTGCCCGCGGTTCGCTCGGGACCGCGCCCCATGGTTCGCTCCGCACTCCGCGATCCGGTGCTGCGACCTCGTCGCCCGCCGGTCTCGCTCCGGCTGCGCTCACGGCGTCGCGACCGGCCCGGCCCGCTCCGCGTCCGGGTCTCACACCAGCACCGCCATTTCCTCGAGTGCCCCGTCGCGGACCGTCGCACGGCCGCGCAGGAACGTCGCCACCACCCGGGCCGGCAGTTCCCGGCCCTCGAACGGGGTGTTGCGCGACAGGCTGGCCAGCCCCGCGCCCCGCACCGTCCAGCGGGCGTCCGGGTCGACCAGCACCAGGTTGGCCGGCTCGCCCGCGGCGATCGGCCGACCGTGTCCCTGGCGACCGCCCACGCCACCGATCCTGGCAGGGTTCTCGCTCATCACCCGAGCCACCCCCCGCCAGTCCAGCAGTCCCGTCGTCACCATCGCGTCCACCACCACGGACAGCGCCGTCTGCAGGCCCAGCATTCCGGGCCGGGCCGCCGCCCACTCGCTCTCCTTGTCCTGCCGGGCATGCGGCGCGTGGTCGGTGGCCACCACGTCGATCGTGCCGTCGGCCAGCGCCGCCCGCAGCGCCGCCACGTCCCGGCCGGTGCGCAGCGGGGGGTTCACCTTGAACACCGGGTCGTAGCTGGTGGCCGCCTCATCGGTCAGCAGCAGGTGGTGCGGCGTCACCTCGGCGGTCACCGCCGTGCCGCGCGCCTTGGCCGCCGCCACCAGCTCCGCCGACCCCGCGGTGGACAGGTGGCACACGTGCAGCCGGGATCCGACATGGTCGGCCAGCAGGCAGTCCCTGGCGACGATCGCCTCCTCGGCCACCGCCGGCCATCCCGCCAGTCCCAGGCGGCCGGACACCTCACCCTCGTGCATCTGGGCATGCGCCGTCAGCCGCGGCTCCTGGGCATGCTGGGCGATCACCCCGTCGAAGGCCTTGACGTACTCCAGCGCCCGCCGCATCAGTAGCGGGTCGGCCACGCAGTCGCCGTCGTCGGAGAACACCCGGACCGCGGCCGGGCAGGTGGCCATGGCGGCGAGCTCGGCGAGCTGGCTCCCCCGCCGGCCCACCGTCACCGCCCCGATGGGCTGCACGTCCACCAGGCCGACCTCGCGGCCCAGCCGGTACACCTGCTCGACCACGCCGGCGGTGTCGGCGGTCGGCTCGGTGTTGGGCATCGCGAACACCGCGGTGTAGCCGCCCAGCGCGGCCGCCGCCGACCCGGTGGCGACCGTCTCGGCGTCCTCCCCGCCGGGTTCCCGCAGGTGGGTGTGCAGGTCGACCAGGCCGGGCAGCACCAGCAGGCCGTCGGCGTCGATCACCTCGGCGTCGCCGGCCGACGGATGGCCGGCCGCATCGGCACCGACCGCCGCGATCGCCCCGCCGGCCAGCAGCAGGTCGGTCCGGTCCTCGCCGTACGGGGCGCCGCCCCGGATCAGCACCGGCCGCCCGGAACCCGCGGACCCCGGAGCCTCCGTCACCGCCGTCATGCCGCACCCCCTGCCACACCGGTCCCATCGGAGCCGGCGCCGGCCGTTCGTCCGCCGCTCCGCTCGCCGGCCCTGCCGCTCCGCGGCGACGGGCCGGCCTCGCTCCGGCCTCCCTCAGCGCCGACTGCTCGTCCGGCGCTCCGCTCACCGGCCCTGCCGCTCCGCGGCGACGGGCCGGCCTCGCTCCGGCCTCCCTCAGTGCCGACCGCTCGTCCGGCGCTCCGCTCGCCGGCCCTGCCGCTCCGCGGCGACGGGCCGGCCTCGCTCCGGCCTCCCTCAGCAAGCAGCAGGTAGAGCACCGCCATGCGCACCGTCACCCCGTTCGCCACCTGCTCGGTGATCACCGAGCCCTCCCCGTCGGCGACCGCGGGCGCGATCTCCATGCCCCGGTTCATCGGTCCGGGGTGCATCACGATGCCGTCCGGGGCGATCAGCGCCCGGCGCCGCAGGTCCAGCCCGTACCCCCTGGTGTACTCGCGGGCGGTCGGGAAGAACCCGCCGTCCATCCGCTCGCGCTGCACCCGCAGCATCATCACCGCGTCGACCCCGGGCAGGGCGGCGTCCAGGTCGTAGGACACCTCGCACGGCCACGCGTCGACGCCGACCGGCAGCAGGGTGGGTGGGGACACCAGCGTCACCGACGCCCCCAGCGTGGACAGCAGCAACACGTTGGACCGGGCCACCCTGGAGTGCAGCACGTCGCCGACGATCACCACTCGGCGACCGTCCAGCGCGGTCCCGGGCGCTCCCCCGGACAGGTGGCGGCGCAGCGTGAACGCGTCCAGCAGGGCCTGGGTGGGGTGTTCGTGGGTCCCGTCACCGGCATTGATCACCGCCCCGTCCACCCAGCCGGCCAGCCGATGCGGGGCGCCGGACGCCGAGTGCCGGCACACCACGGCGTCGGCGCCCATGGCCTGCAGGGTCAGCGCGGTGTCCTTGAGCGACTCGCCCTTGGAGACGCTGGAGCCCTTGGCGGAGAAGTTGATCACGTCCGCGGACAAGCGCTTGGCGGCC
The DNA here is from genome assembly GCA_044463405.1 of Nakamurella lactea. GTDB lineage: Bacteria > Actinomycetota > Actinomycetes > Mycobacteriales > Nakamurellaceae > Nakamurella > Nakamurella lactea_B. The sequence continues at coordinate 3,102 of JBIQML010000182.1, forward strand.
ACCTCGAAGGAGATGCGCGTGCGGGTGGAGTCCTCGTAGAACAGGTTGACCACCGTGCGCCCGCGCAGCGTGGGTAGCTTGCGGACCTCCCGGCCGGCGATGGCCTGGTCGATGCGCTCGGCGGTGTCCAGCACGCCGATCGCGGCGTCCCGGTCCAGGTCGGCGGCGGACAGCAGGTGACGGGGTAGCCGGGCGTCGGTGGCATCCGGCAGCGCGGCGACGGTGACGGGGTCACCGGCGGGCGCGGAACCCTCCGGCGCCGTCCGGTCCTGGGCCGTCAGGGAGGTCGACGGGTCTGCGGCGCGGGCGATGGTCGGTGCGCCGGTCACGAGGCACGCACCACGTGCACGGCGTCGAACCCGTCGGTCTCGGCCAGGTTCACCGCGACGTCGTCGTCGAACGCGGTCGGGATGTTCTTGCCGACGTAGTCCGCCCGGATCGGCAGTTGGCGATGCCCGCGGTCCACCAGCACCGCCAGCCGGATGGCCGACGGCCGGCCGTGATCGCGCAGCGCGTCCATGGCGGCGCGCACCGTGCGGCCGGAGTAGAGCACATCGTCCACCAGCACCACGATCAGGCCGTCGACGCCGGACTCCGGCAGCCGGGTCTCTTCGAGGGCGCGCGGCGGCCGTCCGCGCAGGTCGTCCCGGTACAGCGTGATGTCGAGGGCGCCGGCAGGGCAGGGCTGGCCCGTGAAGGCGCGCATCCGGGAGGCGAGCCGCTGCGCCAGCGGGACACCGCGGCGCGGGATGCCCACCAGCAGCACCGGTTGCTCGCCGACGCTCTCCAGGATCTGGTGGGCGATCCGGTCCACCGTCCGGCCGATGTCGGCCGCGTCCAGGATGACGGCGGTACGGGGATCGGGGGGGCCGTCACCGCGGGTACGCCCGGACGGCCGGCCGACCGAAGGGTCGGCGATCGGGTGAATGGTGGCTGGTGTGCCGGTCTGAACGGGGCGCGCAGGCACCATCGCAGACCCCCTTTCCCGCCTCACGGGACGGCTTTAAAGGTTGTCACGCACAATGGTAGCAGCGGCGATTCGGCCCCCGGAGGCGGCCCGTGCCTGGCACGGTGTGTCACCATCAAAGGGGCTGGTCGCGGTCGGACCGGCGGTCGGCGCCGGTCCCCCACCAAGATCCACACGGCAGGCTCGGAGGCCGGCAATGTCATCGGCATCTGGATTATGGTGCCGGATTGCGGGTACGGTATCGCTACTCTGCGTGGCAGATCGGGTAGTGCACCCCCCGGACGGACGCAGGCAGCCGAGCGGGTCGTGAGGGGAGAACGCCATGTCTCAGGATTATGCGCACGCGCTGGGGGCGCGGCTGCGCGC
>JBIQML010000182.1:4444-7980 GCA_044463405.1 Nakamurella lactea
GCTGCGCGCTATCCGAATGCAGCAGGGTCTGAGTCTGCACGGGGTGGAGGAGAAGTCCGAGGGCCGCTGGAAGGCGGTGGTGGTCGGCTCCTACGAGCGCGGCGACCGGGCGGTGACGGTGGCCAAGCTGGCCGACCTGGCCGAGTTCTACGGCGTGCCGGTGGCCGAACTGTTGCCCGAGTCGCGGCCGAGCCGGCGCGGCATGTTGGCACCGAAGCTGGTCATCGACCTGCAGCGGCTGGCCGAACTGCCCGCCGACAAGGCCGGCCCGCTGGCCCGCTACGCCGCGGCCATCCAGTCCCAGCGCGGTGATTACAACGGCAAGGTGCTGACCATCCGGTCGGAGGACCTGCGGTCGCTGGCGGTGATCTACGACCTGTCGCCGGAGGAGCTCACCGAGCAGCTGATCGACTGGGGCGTGCTGCCCGCGGGCACCGAACTCGAGTAGCCGCTAGCCGGTGGCCCCTCGCCGGCGCTCCTGCAGTTCCTGGACGCCCGCCACATACAGCTCCACGCCGCCGACGTAGTACTGCTCCTCGTCGTCGCAGTCGGTGAGCGCGTCCGCGCACGCCACCAGGTTCGGGAACTTTTCCACCGACAAGCCGGCCAGCGCGGCCCGCTTGGCGGCCGTCATCGCCTCCCGCTCCGGCTCCGGCGTGCCGAGCTCGGCGCCCGGCCGGCCGGACACCAGCATGACCGCGGTCTGCAGCGCCTGCCGGGCCAGGTCGGCGGCCTCCCGCACCGAGAACCCGGCTCCCCGCAGCGCGCCGAGCGATTGCTCGGTGAGTTGCCGGCCACGCTCCGAGGCGAGGATCCGGCCGAACGCCAGCTCCACCGATCCCGGGTGCCGGCGCAGCGCGTCCACCACCGAGGTCACCGCGGCGCGGATCTGATCCAGCCAGTCACCGCCGGCCGGCGGGACCTGCAGGGCGTCGAAGATCCTGTCCCCCATCGCCTCCAGCAACTCGTCCTTGCCCTTGACGTGCCAGTACAGCGCCATCGGAGTCACCGAGAAGTCCGCGGCGATCCGCCGGATGGCGACCGCGTCCAGCCCCTCACGGTCGGCCACGTCGAGGGCGTGATCGACCACCGCCTCCCGGCTCAACTCGGCCGCCGCGCTGGGCCGCCTGCTGGGCCGTTTGGTGGAAACCGAGGAAACCATGTTGACAACTCTACACCGTATGGGATTTCCTGTACGGCGTACATATACAGCGTACAAGTACGCCGTAGAGGGGAAGTCGAATGGGAACATCACTGCGGGCGACATGGACCCTGCTGGCGGTCGGGCTGGCCACGTTCATGACGTACCTGGACAACAACGTCGTCAACGTCGCCATCCCGACCATCGAGCACGATCTGCACCTGACCACCTCCGGGCTGGAATGGGTGGTCAGCGCCTACATCCTGGTGTTCGCCAGCCTGCTGCTGGCCGGCGGGCGGCTGGCCGACGTGTGGGGCCGCAAGCGGGTGTTCCTGACCGGGCTGGCGATCTTCACCGCCTCCTCGCTGGCAGCCGGCCTGGCCACGTCGGCCGGCGAACTCATCGCGGCACGCGCCGTTCAGGGTCTCGGCGCGGCACTGCTGACCCCCACCACCCTGGCCATCATCTCCGCCACCTTCGAGGCCGGGCGGCGGCGGGCCGCGGCGATCGGGATCTGGAGCGCGGTGGGCGCGCTGGCCCTGGCGGTGGGCCCGCTGATCGGCGGCGCGCTGACCGAGTACCTGAGCTGGGAGTGGATCTTCTTCCTGAACGTGCCGGTCGGCGTCGTCACCATGCTGCTGGGCGCCAGGGTGATCGACGAGTCGCGCGATGCGGACGCCCCGCGCCGGATCGATCTGCCCGGCGTGACGACCTCCACGCTCGCGCTGTCCGCGCTGACCTTCGCGCTCATCGAGGGCCACGACAGGGGCTGGACCTCGCCGGTGATCCTGGGCTCGTTCGCGGCCGCCGCGCTGCTGGGCGTGGTGTTCGTCCGGATCGAGAACGCCACCGCCTCCCCGATGGTGGCGGTGCGGCTGTTCCGCGAGCGGGTGTTCTCCGGCGGCCTGATCGCGCTGGCGCTGTGGGCCTTCGGCCTGTTCGGCATCTACTTCTTCACCTCGCTGTACCTGCAGGGCGTGCTGGGCTTCTCGGCCACCAAGGCGGGGGCGACCTTCGTGCCGATGGCGCTGCTGATGGCGGCCAGCGCCGTGGTGTCCGAGCGGGTCTCGCACCGGCTCGGGGCGCACCGGGTGGTGGCGGTGGCCCTGCTGGTGATGGGGCTGGGCATCGCGTCGGTCAGCCTGCTGGGCGCCGACGCGTCCTTCGCCTCCCTGATGCCGTCGATGGCGGTCATCGGGATCGCCGGCGGGTTCATCGTGCCGCTGACGGCCATCGTGCTGGACGCCATGCCGCCGGCCGAGGCGGGGGTGGCATCCGGGGTGTTCAACGCCTCGCGGGAGATGGCCGGGCTGCTCGGGATCACCGTGATCGGCGCGGTGCTGACGGCGCGGCAGTCGTCCCTGCTGGGCGGCGGAACGGCCCCGACGGACGCCTTCCTCGGCGGGTACCAGGCGGGACTGCTGCTGGCGGCCGCGCTGGTGGTGGGCGGCGGCCTGGCCGCCTACCTGGGACTGCGCGGATCGCGCCCGGCCACCGTGGCGACCGGCGAGGGGCCGGCGACCGGCGAGAGGCCGGCGGCCGGCCAGGTGCCGGCGGCTGGCGGCGGTGACGAGCTCGTCGGTGCGGCAGCCGACTGATTCGGCTTAGGCCCCGCGCAGCTGCGGGGCGATGGCCACGATCTGGCCGAGCACGCCGTTGACGAAGCGCGGCGAGTTGTCGGTGGACAGCGCCTTGGCCAATTCCACGGCCTCGTCCACCGCGACCGCCGGGGGCACGTCGTCGGAGTAGACGATCTCGAACACCGCGATGCGCAGGATCGCCCGGTCCACCGCGGGCATCCGGTCCAGCGTCCAGTCGATGGAGTGCTGCGCGATCAGCTCGTCGATCCGGGCGCGGTGCCCGGCCACCCCGCGGACCAGCTGCTCGGCGTAGCCGCTCGGCGCGGCGGGGTCGGCGTCCGACAGCCGCTCGGCCAGCACGTCGAGCGCGTCGGCGTCACGCACCTCGGCCGCGTACAGCACATCCAGCGCACGCTTGCGTGCCTTGGACCTGGCGGCCATCAGCGGTTCCGATCGGGAGAGGGGGCGGTGACGGGGATCCCGGCAATGTCGGAGAACCGCGGGCGGACCGCGGAGTCTCGCGGGAGCCGGGTGGGCAGCGCGCCGATCAGCTGCTGACCCTGCTCAGGTAGCGCCCGTCCCGGGTGTCGACCTTGATCTTGTCGCCGGTGTTCAGGAACAGCGGCACCTGGATCTCGGCGCCGGTCTCCAGGGTGGCGGGCTTGGTGCCGCCGGTGGAGCGGTCCCCCTGCAACCCCGGGTCGGTGTGCGAGATGGTCAGCTCCACCGAGGCCGGCAACTCCACGTACAGCACCGTGCCCCCGTGGGTGGCGACGGTCGCCTGCTGGTTGTCCAACAGGTAGTTGGCCCCGTCA
>JBIQML010000183.1:0-7943 GCA_044463405.1 Nakamurella lactea
ATCGCGGGCAGCGCGCGCCGCCGGGCTTCGGCCTTCATCTCGTCGTCCATGAAGCCCTGGTACTCGTTGAGCGCAGCGCCCTGCGGCCGGATGTCGCCGCGGATCCACGACGGGTCGCCGGTGATGTGCACCATCGAGCACATCAGCGCCGGGATTCCAGGGAGCCCCGGCGAGTGACGCCCGTCCGTGCACGACGCCCGTGTGCGGACGGTGCTCAGTGAAAGACAGCGAGGCCCGGACCACGCCGGTCCGGGCCTCACTGCACTCCTCGGGTCGGCGAGGACTCCGTCACCCCTCGGCGGTGCCGAGCTTCTCGGCCGCGGCGAGCAAGACACACGTCGCCACGCCCTGCATGGCCGCGGTGACCTCGTCCAGCGGCGGCATGGTGGGCGCCAACCGGATGTTCCGGTCCCGCGGATCCCGGTGGTACGGGAACGACGATCCCGCCGGGGTCAAGGCGATCCCGGCCTCCTTGGCGAGCGAGACCACCCGCGCCGCCATCCCGTCCAACACATCCAGGCTGACGAAGTAACCGCCCGAGGGCCTCGTCCACTCCGCGATGCCCAGCCCGCCGAGCCGGTCTCTCAGGATCCGGTCCACCTCGGCGAACTTCGGCGCGATGATCTCCCGGTGCTTGGCCATGTGCGCCCGGACCCCGTCGGCGTCGCCGAAGAACTGCGCATGCCGTAGCTGGTTGACCTTGTCCGGTCCGATGCTGCCCTTGCCCAGGTGCCGCAGGTACCAGTCGACGGTCTCCGGGGAGCCGGCCAGGAATCCGACGCCCGCGCCGGCGAAGCTGATCTTCGACGTGGACGCGAACACGATCGGCCGGTGCGGGTGCCCGGCCGCCGACGCCAGCGACAGCACGTCGGCGCTCTTGGCCTCCGCCTCGGTGAGATGGTGCACGGCGTAGGCGTTGTCCCAGAAGATCTTGAAGTCCGGAGCGGCGGCCGGCATCGCGGTCAGCGCTGCCGCCACCTCCTGGGTGCACACGGCACCGGAGGGGTTGGCGTAGGTCGGCACGATCCACATACCGCGCACCGTCGGGTCGCCCTTCACCAGGGCGGCGGTGGCCTCCGGGTCCGGACCGTCGTCCGTCATCGGGACGGTGATCATCTCGATGCCGAGCGACTCCAGCAGCGTGAAATGCCGGTCGTATCCCGGAACCGGGCACACGAAACGGATCTTCTCGGTGCGCGACCACGGCTCGGTGGAGTCCACCGCCCCGTGCAGCAGGCAGTACACCAGCGCCTCACGCATCATGGACAGGCTGGAATTGCCGCCGGCCACGATCTGTGCGGTGTCGATGCCCAGCAGCTCTCCGAAGATCGACCGCAGTTCGGGCAGGCCGGCCAGGCCGCCGTAATTGCGGGTATCCGTCCCGTCCGCGGAGCGATAGCCGTGTGGCAGCTGCAGCAACTCGTTGGACAGATCAAGCTGGGCGGCCGACGGCTTCCCGCGCGTCAGATCCAGTGACAATCCCTGGGAGTGCAGCCCTTCGTAGGCGGCTTGCTGATCCGCGCGAAAGCTGGCCAGTTCGGCGGGCGGATAGTCGGACAGTGCTCGGGCAGGCACGGCGGGCCCTCCTGGTGGTGACGAGATCACGGCGGTGACGGTCACTCGGCTCGGACCGTGCCGGGATCGTCGGCCTCCAGTCTTCCAGCGCGGTGTGCCGGCCCGGACGGCGGGCCGGGTGCACGAACCGGAGTTCTCGCCCCGGGCCGCAAGGCAGGAGCCACCGGCGGTCGCGCCGGCGCCGATCGCCCGTTACCGGCCGGAGAGCGCGCTGTTCGAAACGCCATTTTCAGAGGTTTACTAAAATGACGGTAAAATGATGGCGCCTTGATTAAAGGACACATCAAATGGGATTGAACCGTGACTGATTTTTTCGACATTGTGCTGCGGAATGTTGGTTCTTCCGGCATGATGGTATAAGCCCCGGCAGCAATGCCGGAGAGCACGCGCCCATTCCCGCGCGACGCCCGCACGGGAACGGAGCTCGGAGAGGCCAGAACCACGCCGGTTCTGGCCTCTCTGGCGTCTGTGGCCGTCCTGCCGACCAGTGCTCTCGGTGCCGGCCAGTTGTTTTGGCAACCCAGCACTCTCGGTGCGTCATCGACGGCGCGCGGCTCCGCAGTTATCCCCCTGTCCGAAATTCATCCACATTCTCGATGCGGGCCTTCCACCGTGATGGTCTTCGGAGCAGCCTGACCACGTCGGGCCGATTCCGATGACCCGGGAGCGACGCCGACCTGCTGGGCGGGCAGGCCCCGCAGCTCAACAGAAGGGGAGCGATACATGGATGGCTTTGACATTGCGACGGGCCGCATCGCGAGCGCCGCCTCCGGAGTGGAACACGTCGGTGAGGAACTCACCCGGGAGATCGGCCGGATGCACGACCTGCTGGCCGACATCGGAGCGGGCTGGCAGTCCACCACGGCGGCACCGCGCTTCGTGGCGGCGATGAACGGCTACCTCGACCAGGCCAGCCTGCTCAAGGATGCGTTGCTCGGCCACGGTGCGGGCCTGGCCGCCACCGGAAAGGCCTACGAGCAGGCCGAGCAGGCGGTGGCCGAGTCGACCCCGGTGGTGACGGGATGACCACCATCCGCGTCAACTACTCGGCGATGAGTGCCGCACACGAGGGCCTGGTGGCCACCTGGGGTCGCATCGAATCGCACCTGGCGGAACTGGACGCCACCATCGCGGCCACCGGCGACATGCGCTCGGAGGCGCTGACCGCCTACACCGCCCTGAAGGCGCGTTGGACGGCGTCGGCCGCCGACCGTCAGACGGTGCTGCGGGCCCTGGCGGCCGCCGTGGACCGGGCGGCGCAGACCTATCGGGAGACGGACGCTGCCGCGGCCGCCCAGTTCATGCCCTGACCGGCAGGCCGTCGGCGACCGTGCCGACACGCGTCGGCCCGGATGGCGGGCGCCTGGCGAAAGGAGGTGACGACCAAGGCGCGTGGGCCGCCGCTGCCGGCGCCGGCTATCGCCGTTGCCGGACCGGACACCCCACGACCTGGACGGCGGCGGCCGGCCCTCGCCCGGCAGGATGTCGGACATGAGCGGAACGAACCTGCTGGGTCCCCCACCCATCGAACTGCCCACTGATCCGGCGGCCGAGGAACTGGAGGCAGGCGCGAACCGGCAGTCGGTGGCGCGGGCGAACCCGACGTCCAGCCTGGCCTGGGCGGAGCTGGCGGAGGCGGCACTCGATGATGGCGACGACGTCGCCGCCTACGCCTACGCGCGGGTGGGCTACCACCGCGGGCTGGACCTGCTACGCCGCCACGGATGGAAGGGCGCGGGGCCGATTCCGTGGCGGCACGTCCCGAACCGGGGCTTCCTGCGGGCGCTGGCCGCGCTCGGGCGGGCCGCCGCGCTGTTCGGCGAGACCGAGGAGGTGCAGCGGATCCGTGCGTTCCTGGCGGACGCCGACCCTGAGGTGCCCTCGGAGCTGGTGCCCTGATCGCGGCCCGCGCCGGGTGCCCCGTCACCGCCACGGCGGGTCCATCCGCGCCGGCCGTGGCACGCCGGCTGTCGGCCCTTCCGGTCAGTACACCCCGCGGACCAGCCGCAGCGGCTCGGTGTGCTTGTAGAACACCCACCGGTTGACCGAGCGGGGGTGACGCACCCCGTCGGACACGATCGCCGTGTCCCCGACCAGCCCGAATTCGACCGCCCGGCCGGTCGTGGTCACCGGACGCCGACCGAAGCCCAGCGCCCGGCGTCGCACCACCGTCACCGCCAGACCCTTGTCCCGGTCCGGCTCGACCTGCACCAATTGCGCCGCGCCGGAGAGCACTCGCTCGGAGTCCACGTACACCGTGCCGGACACCGGGGACAGTTGGGCCGCGCCCACCAGCACGCCACCGGCGTCGTTGCGCACCAGCGGCACCACGTCGACCTCGGCCCGCTCCGCGGCGACCACGCCCTCCGGACCCACCGGCAGCGACCAGATCGACGTCATCGGCGTCCGGGACGGCGTCGCGTAGGCGACCTGCACCGACGTCAACAGGTCCCGCCGCAGCAGCCGCAGCGCGACCGCCGCCAGATCCGCATCGTCACCGATCACCAGGATCCGATCGGCGAGCAACTCGTCGATCGCCTTGCCGGGCCGCCGGCCCACGTAGTTGACGTGCCGACCTCGGCAGGCCAGCAGGATGTCCCGCACGTCCTCGGCGTCGGGCCCCCGCTCGCCGGACCCGCCGGCGCCCGCCGGGCCGTCCGCGCTGCCCGACGCCCGACAGCACAGCACGGTGAACTCAGCCAACCGACTACCCTTCGTTGGGCGCGGACTGCCTCCGCGTCATGTCGACCACGCTGGGGAGTCTGCCATGACGGTGATGGTCCTGATCGGCGCCCAGTGGGGTGACGAGGGTAAGGGCAAGGCCACCGACCTGTACGGCGAGCGCGTGCAGTGGGTGGTGCGCTACCAGGGCGGCAACAACGCCGGTCACACCGTCGTGCGCCCGGACGGGCAGTCCTTCGCCCTGCACCTGGTCCCGTCGGGGATCCTCTCGCCGCAGGTGCACAACGTCATCGGCAACGGGGTGGTGATCGACCCGGGCGTGCTGCTGGCCGAGATCGCCGACCTGGAGTCCCGCGGCGTGGACACCTCGAACCTGCTGATCTCCGCCGACGCGCACCTGATCATGCCCTACCACGTGGCCATCGACAAGGTCTCCGAGCGCTACCTGGGCAAGGCCAAGATCGGCACCACCGGGCGGGGTATCGGCCCGGCCTACCAGGACAAGATCGCCCGGGTCGGGGTGCGGGTGCAGGACGTGCTGGATCCGGGGATCCTGGCGCAGAAGGTGGAGGCGGCGCTCACCGTCAAGAACCAGATGCTGGTCAAGATCTACAACCGCAAGGCGCTGGACCCGCAGGCGGTGATCGACGGCGTGCTCGAGCAGGCGGAGTCCTTCAAGCACCGGATCGCCGACACCCGACTGCTGCTCAACCAGGCCGTGGAGCGCGGCGAGAACGTGCTGCTGGAGGGCGGCCAGGGCACCCTGCTGGACGTCGACCACGGCACCTACCCGTTCGTCACCTCCTCGTCGCCGACGGCCGGAGGGGCGGCCACCGGGTCCGGCATCGGTCCCACCCGCATCACCACCGTGGTCGGGATCCTCAAGGCGTACACCACCAGGGTCGGATCCGGTCCGTTCCCCACCGAGTTGCACGACGAGGCCGGCGAGTACCTGCGCAAGACCGGGCACGAGGTGGGGGTGACGACCGGCCGGGCACGCCGGTGCGGCTGGTTCGACGCGATCGTGGCCCGCTACGCGACCCGGGTCAACGGGATCACCGACCTGTTCGTCACCAAGCTGGACGTGCTGTCCTCGCTGGAGCAGGTGCCGATCTGCGTCGGCTACCAGGCCAACGGTGAGCGATTCGACGAGATGCCGCTGACCCAGACGGCATTCCACCACGCCACGCCGATCTACGAGCAACTGCCCGGCTGGTTCGAGGACATCTCCGCGTGCCGCACCCTGGCGGACCTGCCGCGCAACGCGCGGGCCTACCTGGAGCGGCTGGAGGAACTCGCCGGGGCGCGGGTCTCCGCGATCGGCGTCGGCCCCGGGCAGGACGAGACGATCGTCGTGCACGACGTGCTGGGCTGACCGCGGCCACCGCGCCGGGCCGACGGCGCTCACCGCGCCGGGCGGACCGCGCTCACCGCGCCGGGCCTTCCCCACCGGGCGGTGCCGCCACGCTCGCTACGGTGAGAGCCATGCGCGCTGTCACCATGACCGGCCCGGGCGGACCAGAGGTACTCGGCTGGGGCGAGGCGCCCGATCCCGTCCCAGGACCGGGAGAGGTGCTGATCGACGTCACCGCTGCCGGGGTGAACCGCGCCGACCTGCTGCAGCGGCAGGGCCGCTACGACCCGCCCGCGGGCGCGTCGCCCATCCTGGGACTGGAGTGTTCCGGAACCATCGCGCAGGTCGGTGACGAGGTGTCGGGGTGGGCCGTCGGCGACCGGGTGTGCGCGCTGCTGTCCGGTGGGGGCTACGCCGAGCGGGTGGCCGTGCCGGCCACGCAACTGCTGCCGGTTCCGGACCCGGTGTCGCTGGTCGATGCGGCCGGGCTGCCCGAGGTCGCCTGCACGGTGTGGTCCAACCTGGTGATGACGGCGGGCCTGCATCGGGGGCAGACCGTGCTGCTGCACGGCGGATCCTCCGGCATCGGCACGATGGGCATCCAGGTGGCGCTCGCGCTGGGTGCCCGGGTGGCCGTCACCGCCTCCACCGCCGCCAAGCTCGACCTCTGCCGGGAACTGGGCGCCGAGATATTGATCAACTACACCGAGCAGGACTTCGTCGATCAGATCAAGTCCGCCACCGACGGCCGTGGCACGGACGTCATCCTGGACCTGATCGGCGCGAAGTACCTGCAGCGCAACGTGTCCGCGCTCGCCGACGGCGGCCGCCTGGTGATCATCGGCATGCAGGGCGGACGCACCGCCGAGCTGGACATCGGCGCGCTGATGTCCCGTCGCGCCGGGGTGATCGGCACCCAGCTGCGCGGCCGCGTCGCCACCGGTCCCGGCTCCAAGGCCGAGGTCGTCGCCGACGTCGCCGAGCGGCTGTGGCCGTGGATCGCCGACGGCACGATCCGGCCGGTGATCGGCGAGCGTGTCGGCATGGACGACCCGGCGCGGGCGCATCGCCTGCTGGAATCCGGGAACGTGATGGGCAAGGTCATCCTGCAGCTTCCGGCGTGACGGTGGCGGCATTCGGCGCGGCGCACCGGCCGCCTGGGAGGATGGACCGGGTCGAAGGACGAGGAAGGATCGCAGATGAGTGAGCAGCAGGAGTCGGGTTCCTCGGCGGGCCCGCGGCAGGTCGTGGTGGTCGGACCGGACGGTCAGCCGGTCGGCATGGCCCAGATGCCGGGCGGCGGGCCGGACGAGCTGACCGAGAGCGCCGTGGGCGAGCCAGCCAAGGTGATGCGCATCGGCACCATGATCAAGCAGCTGCTGGAGGAGGTCCGGGCAGCCCCGCTGGACGAGGCCAGCCGGGTGCGGCTGCGGGAGATCCACGCCAAGTCGATCAAGGAGCTGGAGGAGGGGCTGACCCCGGAGCTTCGTGAGGAGCTGGAGCGGCTGTCCCTGCCGTTCACCGAAGACAGTGTGCCCTCCGACGCGGAACTGCGGATCGCCCAGGCGCAGCTGGTCGGCTGGCTGGAGGGGGTGTTCCACGGGCTGCAGACGGCGCTGTTCGCGCAGCAGATGGCGGCCCGGATGCAGCTGGAGCAGATGCGCCGCGGTCAGCTGCCACCGGGCATGAGCGGGATGCCCGGCAAGGACGGCCCCCAGCCGGGGCCCAGCACCGGGCAGTACCTGTAGCGGGACGCGATCGGTCGTGCGACGACCCGGGTGCCCCGGCGGCACGGGCACGCCTCACACTAGTGACCAGGTCACCGCACCCCGGCCTGCCGACCCGCAGGTCGCCCGTCACCCCTGCCCGAGAAAGCAGCCGCCATGAGCAACCCCGCCGACCACCTGTGGATGCACTTCACCCGGATGTCCACGCCGGTTCCGACGATCGAGCGCGGTGAGGGCGCCTACATCTACGACACCGACGGCAAGCGCTACCTGGATGCGCTGTCCGGGCTGTTCGTGGTGCAGGCCGGCCACGGCAGGGCAGAGCTGGCGGAGGCCGCTGCCGCGCAGGCCAGGACGCTGGCGTACTTCCCGATCTGGTCGTACGCGCACCCCACGGCGATCGAGTTGGCCGACCGGCTGGCCGCGCTCGCGCCCGGCGACCTGAACAAGGTGTTCTTCGCCACCGGCGGCAGCGAGGCGGTGGAGACGGCCTTCAAGCTGGCCAGGCAGTACTTCAAGCTGACCGGCAAACCGGGCAAGTACAAGGTGATCTCGAGGGCGGTGGCCTACCACGGTGTCACGGCCGGCGCGCTGTCGGTGACCGG
>JBIQML010000184.1:0-7924 GCA_044463405.1 Nakamurella lactea
CCCCGCAGCCCCCCGGCCCGGCGCTCCGGCAGGCCCCCCGCCCGGGGCCCCTGCCGGCCCCCCGCCGGGTTACACGCCGCCGGCCGGCGGATACCCTCCTCCTCCCGCCGGACAGCAGGGCTATCCCCCGCCGCCACAGGGCCAGCCCGGATACCCGCCACCGGGGCAGCAGCCCGGGTACCCCCAGCAGGGTCAGCCCGGGTACCCCCAGCAGGGTCAGCCCGGGTATCCCCAGCAGGGCCAGCCCGCCTACGCCGGGGCTCCGGGATCCGTTCAGTTCGACGCCTCCAAGGCAACCCCCAGCGACTGGGTCCTGATGGGGTCCGGCCTGGTGCTGCTGATCTTCAGCTTCTTCGGCTGGGTGTCGTACATATTCGGCTCACTCGGCGCCTGGAATGAGTACTGGTGGATCGCCACGCTGCTCGGATTGGCCGTGGGCGTCGTCGTGGCGCTCCGGGCCACGATGGGGCAAAGGCTGGACCAGATCAAGCCCCTGTACCTGGTGATCGGCGCGGGTCTGGGCTTCGTGATCACGCTGATCGCGCTGATCGAGATCTTCGCCAAGACCCCGGGTCCAGGCGTGGGCCCCGGTTTCGGGATCTGGGTCTGTCTGATCGTGTCCCTGGCACAGACGTACTTCGCCTGGCTGTGGGCGCAGAAGCAGCCAGGCTGGACGCTTCCGAAGCTGCCCGGACCGGCCAACTTCTGACCGCACGAGTCCACAGGCGGTGGCCGCGACCCGCGCCGGGTCGCGGCCACTGCCGTCTTTCCCGTCACCGCCGCATGGTGGAATCGGCCCCGTGACCTCACCGATGGACCTCGCCTCCGCCGCAGCCCTCTGGGACGTCACGCCCGGCTTCCTGGACAGTGCCTCCTACGGACCGCCGCCGCGCCCGGCCTGGCAGGCCCTGCAGCGCTCGCTGGACGAGTGGCGGGCCGGGGCCGGTCCGTGGACGCCGTGGGCGGAGTCGGTGCAGGCCTCCAGGCAGGCGTTCGCGGACCTGGTCGGGATCGGCGCCGACCGGGTCGCCACCGGCGCCGCGGTCTCCCAGTTGCTGGCACCGGTCGGCGCGGCCCTGCCGGACGGCGCGACCGTGCTGGTGCCGGACATCGAGTTCACCTCCGGGGTGTTCCCGTTCGCGGTGCACGCCGACCGCGGCGTGACGGTGCGGACCGCACCGCTGGCCGAGATGGCCGGCGCCATCGACGCGGGAACCGATGCCGTGAGCTTCTCGGCGGTGCAGTCGGCGACCGGCCAGGTGGCGGACATCGCCGCGATCGCCGCGCGCGCCCGGCAGGTCGGCGCGGTCTGCGTGTTGGACGCGACCCAGGCCGCCGGCTGGCTGCCGCTGCGCGCCCTGGACGTGGACATCCTGACCGGCGGTGCCTACAAGTGGCTGTGCTCGCCGCGCGGCACCGCCTTCGCGACGCTGCACCCGGACCTGGCCGAGCGGCACCCGGAGTTCGCCGGGCGGCTACGCCCGCTGGCGGCGGGCTGGTTCGCAGCGCAGCCCGGCGCCTACTACGGCATGCCGCTGCGGCTGCTGGATGACGCGCGGGCGTTCGACATCTCCCCTGCCTGGCACTGCTGGGTCGGCACCGCCCCGGCGCTCGCCGTGCTGTCGGCGGTGGGCGCCGCGAGGATCGGCGAGCACAACGTCGGGCTGGCCAACGCGTTGCGCGCCGGGCTGGACCTGCCGCCGTCCGACTCGGCGATCGCGTCCGTGCCGGTCCCGGAGGCCGCCACCGATCGGCTGCGCGAGGCCGGGATCCGGTTCGCCGAGATGGACGGCCGCGCCCGGCTCGCGTTCCACCTGTACAACACCGAGGACGACGTGCAACGGGCGCTCGCGGCGATCCGCGGCTGATCCCGTGCTCTCGGCTTGTGAGTCTGAGGTGGCGCTATACCGCCACGTCAGGCACACAAGGCCGAGATACCGTGGATGCGTGCCAGCAGGTGAGGCCGCCATTCAGATGCTCCGAACGTTGCCGATCGGCACTCGGGTCGTGGTGCGGCGGCGCGAGGACGACGGATTCCACGACGCGCTCGGCGACCTGGTCGCCGTTGACGCGGACACCTGCACCGTCGACACCCGGCGAGGTCCGGTGACGGTGCGTCTGGCGACGGTCACGCGCGCCAAGCCGGTGCCCCCTCCGCCGGCCTCCCGCCCCCGTCCCCGCCCGCGCCCGCGCTTGTGAGCCAGAGCTGGCGCTATAGCGCCACGTCAGGCTCACAAGCCGAGAGAATCCCGAGCCGGATGAGGTCGGCCACCACCGAATCGGGGTCGTCACGGAGTTCGCGAGTCGTGCACCGGATCACCATGCGCCGCGGATCGGTCAATCGCCGCTGCCGGACGATGTCCTGCTCCCAGTGCTCCACCGCCATGTGGAAGCCGCCATCGACCTCCAACACGATCACCCGACCGTCCGGCAGCCGCCATTCGCAGTCCGTGAAGCGCCGCGCCCCGGCAGCATCCCGACGCACGGTCTGTCGCGCCGGGAGCGGCAACCCCCGCTCCCGGCAGATCCTGACCACGTCCAACTCACCCGATGATTGCGAGCCGCCGGCAATGTCGCCCCGAGCACCTCGCGGAACAGCGGTGCGCGGTGGATCGGCGTCATGCGGCGCAGCCACGTCAGCAGCTGGTCGGCGGTGGTCAATCGCTGTTGCACGACGGCGGCCAGCAGCCCCTGGGCCGCCCGGCGCGACAGGTCATAGCCGGCGGTCAGCAGTACGGCCGGTTCCAGCCGGCAGGCCGGAACGGCGGTGGTGGGCGAACGCCACAGCGACAGCGGGCGCCGGGTGCGCACGAACCGGATCCCGGCCAGCGGCTCCAGCACCCGCCGGTGGCCGACGAGGATCGTCACGTCCTCCCGGTCCCAGCGCTCGAGACCGTGCATCGCGGCCACCGTCAGGCCACCAACGAACGAACCGGGACCCGCGTGCAGAACGCCCAACCAGCACCGCTGCAGCCAGGTCAGCGGCCCGGTGACGGTACTGATGACAGTGCTGCTGCGGACCGCCCACCGACCGGCCGCGCACTGGTTGCGCACCTTGTTGGCGTCGATGCCGAACTCCGGCAACTGCCGTCGCGCCAGCAGGAACTGCTGCGCGCGGGCGAGGGCCTGCCACGTCGCGTCCATCCGTCATATGGTGCCCGGAACCGCTGCGGGCCCGTCGGAGTTGTCCACAGGCCCGCCCGACCCCGGCGCTTGTGAGCCTGACCTGGCGCTATGGCGCCACGTCAGGCTCACAAGCCGGGGAGAGATCAGCGGGCCAGGGCGCGGCGCAGCGAGACCCGGGCGCCGATGTGGATCACCGCGTTCCGGTAGATCCGTCCGGACAGCGCGGCCAGGGCCGGGATCATCGCCAGCGCCAGCACCAGTGCGAGTGTCGCCTCCCACCCGGGCACGCCACCCATGGACAGCCGCATCGGCATCAGCGTCGGCGCGAACAGCGGGATCACGCTGAGCACCGACACCAGCTGGTTGCCCGGGTCGCCGGGCAGGATCGAGATGCCCAGCACATAGCCGGCGATGACGAAGATCAGCACCGGCATGATCACACCGGCGGCATCCTCCTGCCGGGACACCAGCGCACCGGCCGCGGCGAACGCGAACGCGTACATCACGAATCCGATCAGGTACCAGACGACCAGCCAGATCACCGTGCCGGCCGCCGCCGACACCGACAGCGAGAGCACGCCCAGCGCCGACGCCAGCCCGACGCCGACGATGCCGTACGCCGCCACCTGGATCAGCCCCAGCAGCCCGATACCGATCACCTTGCCGGACATCAGCTCCCACGGCCGGATGGTGGCCAGCAACAGCTCGACCACGCGGCTGGACTTCTCCTCCACGACACCCTGCGCGACCAGCTGACCGCCCGTCATCAGCGAGAGGTAGATCAGGATGCCGGCGACGCTGCCCAGCACGATCTGAGCGACGTCGTAGTGGTGCGGCGGCGAGAGCACCTGCAGATCGATGCCCGCATCGGCGACCGCGGCGTTCACCGCGCCGGGATCCCCGCCCAATGAACGGATCTCGTTGTCCAGCGCCATGTTGCGCGCCAGCACGGTCAGCGCGTTGCGCAGCCCGTCGTCCAGCTTGGACTTCACCACGACGCGCAGGTCCCCGGAGTCGGACGGCACCAGCAGCGCGGCCAGGTCACCGTCGGCGACCTGCTGGCGGCCGGCCGCCTCGTCGGACACCGCCGTCACCGACAGGTTCTGCCCCACGGCCGTTCCTACGGCATCCACCTGCTGGATCTGTTGCTGGTTGGCATCCAGCATGCCGAGCTTCACGGTGCTCGGACCGGATCCCGCCAGCAGCTTGAAGATCACCACCATGGCGACGATCATCAGCAGCACCACCAGGGTCATCACCCGGAACGCCTTGCTGCGCAGCCGGGTGGACAGCTCGCGGCCTGCCACCAGCCGGATGGCGGATACCGAGTTCAGCGCGGCGGGGCCGGCGTTCGCGGTTCCCAGGGATCCTGGCGAGATCATGCGGCCACCTCCGTGGTCACGACGTGTCGGAACAGTTCGGTCAGATCCGGCCGGCGCCAGGCGAACTCCGTCACCGGCCCGGTGTTCAGCGCCGCGGCGAGCACGGTCTGGTCGTCGGTGCCCGGCGCGAGCTGCAACGTCACCGTCGCCTTCTCCTGCCCGGTGACCGTCACCCCCGGAACCGCGGCCGCCCAGCCGGGCGGGCCCTGCGGCGCCGTCACCACCAGCCGGCCCTCGGCGCCGGCGCGCAACTCGTCCACCCCGCCCAGCGCGACCATCCGGCCGGCGCGCACGATGCCGACCCGGTGGCACAGCCGCTGCACCAGATCCAGCTGGTGGCTGGAGAAGATCACCGGCACCCCGGTGGCCGCGTGCTCGGCGAGCACCCCGCTCATCACGTCCACCGCAACCGGGTCCAGGCCGGAGAACGGCTCGTCCAGCACCAGCACCTGGGGGTCGTGCACCAGCGCCGCCGCCAGCTGGACCCGTTGCTGGTTCCCCAGGCTCAGCTTCTGCAGCTCGTCGTCCCACCGTCCCCGAACCCCCAGCCGTTCGGCCCACTGCTCGGCCGCCGAGCGCGCCGCACCGGCCGACATGCCGTGCAGCCGGGCCAGGTAGATCAGTTGCTCGCCGACCTTCATCTTCGGGTACAGGCCGCGCTCCTCGGGCATGTAGCCGATACGCCGGCGGCTGGCCAGGTCGATCCGCCTGCCGGCCCACCGCACCTCGCCGGCGTCGGCCGAGAGCACGCCCAGGATGATCCGCATGGTGGTGGTCTTGCCCGCGCCGTTGCTGCCGACGAATCCGAACACCTCTCCGGCGCGCACGTCGAAGGTCATGTCGTCCAGCGCGACCACGGAGCCGTACCGCTTGCTCAGGTGGTCGATCTCCAGCCGTTCGTTCGTCACGGAAGTCCTTTCATTTCAGTGTTGGTCAGTGCTGGGCGGTGCTGGGCGGTGCTATGGGCGGGCGGCGACCGCGGCCTACACCGCGAGCGTCCGCACGGTGAACAGCCCGCCGAGACCGAGCAGCGCCGCCACCGCGGCGAGGATGCCCGTCACGCCGTAGACGTCCGCACCGGACAGGAAGTGTCCGATCGATGGCCAACCCTGCCGGGCGGTGATGATCAGGGCGACGGCGGTGCCGATCACCACCATGGCCGCGATCATCACCAGCAGGCCGGGCACGGCCCATCGCCGGTAGATCAGTCCGGCCCACATGCCGGCGACGAAGAACAGGGCGAGCACCACGAAACTGGTGAGCAGCACCTGATACCACGGGCCCGCCAGCAGCCAGGGCACGCGGAAGAAGTGCAGGTCGATGCCCCATCCGCCGGCCACCGGCTCCAGCAGGTTCAGCGCCACCACGATCACCGCCCAGGCGGCGCTGGCCACCACCGCCGTCGCGATGGTGCCGAGGTAGAACCGCTGACGGGTGATGCCCAGTGCCAGCACGAACGGCAACGACCGGGCCAGCGTCATCACCCCCAGGACGAACATGAAGCACGGCAAGGTCAACAGCGCGCCGGTGTGCTTGCCGTCCGGGGGGCTCAGCACGGTGAACAGCACGAAATTGATCAGGAACGCGAACAGCAGCGTGCACCAGGGCAGCACGGTGAACGTCAGGCGATCGACCAGGTGCAGTCGCACGGTGTTCAGGTAGTCGCTCATGCCACCGCTCCCCGCGTGCCCGGCGCCGCAGCGGGCCCGACCGTGTCGACGGCTGCCGGCGCGGCGCCCTGGACCAGCAGTTCCTGCAGCGTGACGGGCTCCAGGACCAGTCCGGCCGCGCGCGCCTGCACCCGGTCCGTGTCGGTCAGCGAGCCGACCACCGTCGCGCGCGCCTGCGATCCGAGACCGGCGGACTGGCGCACCGTGCGGCCGGAGCTGAAGCGCGCCACCGCCTCTCGCGGTCCGGAGACGGTCACGGCTCGGCCACGCACCTCGTCCGCGGGGGCGTCCAGGGTGATCCTGCCGTGGTCGATCAGCAGCACCTGCTCGAGCAGGTCGGCGACCTCGTCCACCAGGTGCGTGGACAGCAGCACGGTGCGCGGGTGTTCGGCATAGTCGGCCAGCAGGTGGCCGTAGAACATCCTGCGCGCCACCGGATCCAGGCCGGCGTACGGCTCGTCCAGAAGGGTGAGGTCCGCCCGGGAGGCGAGCCCGATCACGATACCCAGCGCCGACCGCTGACCTCGGCTGAGCTTTTTGATCGGACGCCCCAGCGGCACCTCGAAGTCACGCACCAGGACAGCGGCCAGCTCGGCGCTCCAGTTCGGCAGGCTCCATCCCGCGGCGGCCAGCGCGTGCCGGACCTTGAAGTCCGGGTAGGTCTGGTCCTCGCGGACGAACACCATGCGGTGCTGGACGTCCGGGTTCTCGAACGGCGACTCGCCGAACACCTCGACGGCGCCGGAGCTGGCCAACTCCTGCGCCGCGATCAGCCGCATCAGCGTGGACTTGCCCGCGGCATTGCGACCGAGCAGCCCGGTGATCACACCCGGCCGCAGGGTGATGGTGACGTCGTCCACGGCCACCGCCGATCGGTACCGGCGGCACAGCGCCTCGGTGCGCACCGGGATCGTCGGGTCCGGGCCGGTCATCGGGACGCTCCGTGGTGCAGGGTGGGCCGGCCGGGGTCCGATCGGTCTTCGAACGCACGCCGGATCAGCCCCAGCAGCGTGTCGTCGTCCAGGCCGAGCCGCCGGGCCTCCGCGACCATCGGTGCGACGAAGTGCGCGGCGAACTCCTCGCGCCGCCGGGCCAGCAGCTTCTCGCGCGCCCCGTGGACGACGAACATGCCGACCCCCCGGCGCTTCTCCAGTAGTCCTTGGTCGACGAGCACGTTGATCCCCTTGGCCGCGGTGGCCGGATTGATCCGGTGGTACAAGGCAAACTCGTTGCTGGACGGCACCCGGTCGCCCTCGGCCACCGTGCCGTCGATGATCTCCTCGGCGAGGTGCTCGGCGATCTGCACGAACAGGGGTGTTCCCTCGTCGAGCATCACGCCTCCGGCAGGCGGTACCGTGTCGCTCCGCTCGGTACCTTGGTTCATTACTTGAGTAAGGTACCAAGGCGCCTGGGGTGGCTGCAACCGACTGCCGACCGGATCCGCCGACTACTCGGCGAGGTTCTCCGCGATCACCGCCATGGTGCGGGCGTGCGCCCGGGTCGCCGTCTCCCCCAATGCGTGGGCCACGGCGGTCACCAGTCCCTCCACCAGGATGAACTGCGGGATCCGGGTGGTGACGGTCAGCTCCTCGCGGAAGCTGGCCTCCCGCATGCCCACCACCAGTGTGTGGTCGGCATGTCCGGCCAGCGCCGACCGGGCGAAGGCGGTGACGAGCAGCACCGGCGCACCGGCGTTCCGGGCAGACGCGGCCGCGCGCACGGTGGTCTCGTTGGCGCCGGATCCGC
>JBIQML010000185.1:0-7891 GCA_044463405.1 Nakamurella lactea
TGGAGCGGGTGCAACGGGCGAAATCATCGAACCGCAGCCGCAGCGTCACCGTCCGACCCTCCCGGCCGGCCGCCCGCATCCGCCGTGTCACCCGCTCCACCAGCTGCAGCAGCACGGCGTCGATGTCGGACGGGGAATGCCGGGCGCGGCCGATCGCCCGCTGCGACCCGATGGACCGACGGCGCACACCGGAGCGCACCGGCCGGGGGTCCTGGCCGTGCGCGAGGGCGTGCAGGTGATGCCCGGATGCCCTGCCCAGCAACGAGGTCAGCGTCGGCACCGGGATCTCGGCCAGATCGGCGACGGTGACGATGCCGATGGAGTGCAGCCTCGCCGCGGTCGCCGGGCCGACACCCCACAGCCGCTCGACGGCCATCGGGTACAGGAACTCCCGTTCGCGATCGGGCGAGACCTCCAGCAGCCCATCGGGTTTCGCCGCCCGACTGGCCATCTTCGCCAGGAACTTGGTGCGGCCGACCCCGACCGTGATCGCCAGGCCGACCTCCTGGCGCACCGCCGCGCGCAGCTTTGTGCCGATCTCGGCAGGCCTCCCGGCGAGCCGCAGCAGCCCGCCCACGTCCAGGAACGCCTCGTCGATCGACACGCCCTCCACCAGCGGTGTGGTCCGGGAGAACACGTCGAACACGGCCCGGCTGGCCTCGGTATAGGCGGCGAACCGGGGCGGCACCACCACGGCGTCCGGGCACAGCCGCAGCGCCTGCCGGCCGCCCATCGCGGTGCGCACGCCCCTGGCCTTGGCCTGGTAGCTGGCGGCCAGCACCACGCCTCCGCCGACGATCACCGGCCGGCCGCGCAGGGCGGGGTTGTCGCGCTGCTCCACCGACGCGAAGAACGCGTCGAGATCCGCGTGCAGGATGCTCGCCGCACCGGGAGCCGTCCGGCCGTCCACGAACACATGTTCGCACAACCATCCGACGGCGGCCAGCCCCGACCGCGCGATCGAGCCGGTGCGCGATCGAGCCGGTGCGCGAGCCCGCCGGTGCGCGAGCCCGCCGGTACACGATCGAGCCGGTGCGCGAGCCCGCTGGTGCGCGAGCCCGCCGATCGTGATCGAGCACCTGCATTACCCGGCGAGCACCCGGAATCCTGGGTGCTCGGTGCAGAACACAGGTGCTCGATCAACCCGATCGTGATCGAGCACCCGCATGACCCGGCGAGCATCCGGAATCCTGGGTGCTCGGTGCAGAACACGGGTGCTCGATCAGCCCGCGGGGCGTGCTGGCCGCTGAACTCTCCGGCCCCGGACCGTACCGGCACGCCACACCCGACCGGCCGCTGTCGGCCGGTGACGATACGGTGCCGGTGACGACGCCGGGAGGTGACCATGATGCCGAGCACCCGAGCGCGACTGCGCACCTGCGGCTATGGTCGTGCCGCCCTGGACGAGCTGGCCGCCATCGTGGCCGAGGCCAAGGCGGACGACCCGCTGGCGCCGGTCACCCTGGTGGCGCCGAACACCGTCGCAGGCATCATCGCCCGCCGACACCTCGCCGCCGGAGTCGGGGGCCGTAGCGGGGTCGCCGGGCTCGCCGTCACCACCCTGGACCGGCTGGCCGAGCAGGTCGCCGCACCGCTGCTGTCCCCCGCCAGGCCGGCGACCGCGCCCATCGTGGCGGCCGCCTGGCGCGCCGCGCTCACCACCGATGCCGGAACGTTCGCACCGGTCGCGGACCACCCCGCCACCATCAGGGCGCTGGCCCGGGCGCACGAGGAACTGCGCGACCTGCAGGCGTGGCGCCCGCCGGACGCAGAATCCTCCACCGAATCCTCCGCCGGCCCGGTCCGGCCCGCCACGGACGGCTCCGCCTCGCCCGTGACGCCCGAGGAACGCGTGGCCGCCTCCGGGCCGCTGGGCGCCGACCTGATCCGGTTGCATCGCCGGGTCCGGGACGCCGTCCGCCCGCAGTTCTACGATCGCACCGACCTATTGCTCGCCGCCGCGTCCGCGCTGGCCGACGACCCCGACCTGGCCGGCGAGTGGGGCACCGTGGTGCTGTACCTGCCGCAGGACCTCACCCTGGCCCAGGTCCGGTTCGCCCGGGCCATCGCCGCGCTCGCACCGGCGATCGTGCTCGCGGGCCTGACCGGCGTGCAGCGAGCGGACGCCGCGGTACGGCGCACCCTGGACAGGCTGGGCCTGCCAGACGTTCCCGAGCCGCCTGCTCCCCCGACCGCGCACCGGATCCGGCACGCGTCGAACAGCGACGACGAGGTGCGCGGCGTGGTGCGGCAGGTGATGGCGGCGCTGCGCTCGACCCCGGCGCACCGGATCGCCGTGCTGTATTCGGCACAGGTTCCGTATGCCCGGCTGGTGCACGAGCAGCTTGCGCAGGCGGGGGTCACCATCAACGGTCCCGGCACGGTGCCGGTGGCCGAGCGCGGGATCGCGCGGGGTCTGCTGGGCCTGCTGGACCTGGCCGGCGGGGACCTGCCGCGGGCCGAGACCTTCCGGGTGCTGGCCGATGCCCCCGCCCGGGACGCGCACGGAGCCCGAGTGCCGCTGTCCCGCTGGGAGCGGGTGTCCCGGCTGGCGGGAGTCGTCGAGGGCGACGACTGGACGGTGCGGCTGGACCACTTCATCCGCACCCAGCGGGCGCTCATCGACGCCGAGACCGCCGGCGAGGACCCGCATCCCGGGCGGATCGAGGCGGCCCGGCGGCAGATCGACGCCGCCACCGGCCTGCTCGAGTTCGCCACCGGGCTGCGCGCCAGGCTCGACGAGGGCGCCGCGCTCACCGAGTGGCCCGCACTGGCCCGCTGGGCGCGGGGGCTGCTGCACGCGCTGTACGGCACCGGTGGACACGCGGCCGGCGGGCACCCGGCCGGGGATCAGCCGGCCGACGGACACACAGCCGGTGTCGACGAGCAGCCCGACCCCGCCTCGTTCGCCGGACTGCCGGCACCCGAGCAGTACGCCGCCGCGGCCGTGGAGCAGACCCTCGCCGGGCTGGACGGGCTGGTCGCGGTCGAACCGGTCGCCGACATCGCCACGCTGCGCGAAACCCTGGCCATGTCACTGGAATCCGCGCTGCCCAGGGTCGGCCACGTCGGTGACGGGGTGTTCGTGGGTCCGATGTCCGCGGCGGTCGGGCTGGACGCGGACGAACTGGTGCTGGTCGGCCTGGCCGAGGACCTCTACCCCGGCCGCAGCTACCCGGATCCCTTGCTGCCGGACGAGGTTCGCGAATCCACCGGCGGCGCGCTGCGCCGGACCGGCGACCGGCTGCATGCCCGTCACCGCCACCTGATGGCCGCGCTGATGGCCGCACCGTCCGTCACCGCCTGCTTCCCCCGCGGCGACCTGCGCCGCAGCACCACCCGGCTGCCCACCCGCTGGCTGCTGCCGACGCTGCGCGAGTTGACCGGGGACACCGACCTCGCCGTCACCGACTGGGAATCCGCTGCGGAGTCGTCACCGGCGATCACCGGCGCGCCCTCGCATGCCGCGGCGCTGCTGCACACCCGGCACCCGGCCACCGAGCAGGAGTGGCGAACCCGCGCCGTATCGTCCGGAAACACCTTGCAGGACAGCATGATCGACGCGGCGGTGACGATGCTCTCGGCCCGGGCGGGCACCGACCTGACCCGGTTCGACGGCAACCTGACGGGGGCGGCGGGCCTGCCCGACTACGCCGCCGGGCAGCGTCGGGTGTCCCCGACTGCGCTGGAGTCCTACGCGGGTTGCCCGCACGCCTACTTCGTGCGGCGGCTGCTGCGCGTCGAGCCGCTGGAGCAGCCCGAGCAGACGATCAGCATCAGCGCGCTGGACGTCGGGAACCTGGTCCACCAGAGCATGGACGAGCTGGTGCGTCGCAGCAAGGACGCGTTGCCCGGCTTCGGCCAGCCGTGGACCGACCGGCAACGGCAGTTGCTGAACGACATCGCCGACGAGCTGGCCGTGACGTACCAGAACGCCGGCGCCACCGGGCATCCGCAGCTGTGGCGGCAGGAACGGCGCCGCATCATGGCCGACCTGCAGGCCATGCTGGACGACGACGACGCCTGGCGGGCTGGCCTCGATGCGCAGGTGGTGGGCAGCGAGCTCACCTTCGGCAAGGACGGTTTCGATCCGGTGACGATCGCGCTGCCCGGCGGCGGTCGGGTGCAGATGGTCGGCAGCGCCGACAAGGTCGATCGCACCCGATCCGGGACGCTGCTGGTCACCGACATCAAGACCGGAAGCGCCCGCACGTACCGCACGATCTCGGCGGCCGACCCGGTGGTGGGGGGTACCCGGCTGCAGCTCCCGGTCTACGCGCACGCCGCCCGCGAGCGCATCGGCGGCGACCAGGTGCAGGCGCAGTACTGGTTCGTGCGCAGGGACCGCGGCGAGCGGGTGCCGCTGGACCTGACCGACGAGGTGGAGGCCGTCTACGCGCAGACCCTGCAGACGTTGGTGACGTCGATCGCGGCCGGGCTCTTCCCGGCCAAGGCACCCGAGGTCGACGACTTCGCCTGGGTACAATGCCCCTACTGCAACCCGGACGGCATCGGGCACCGCGACGTGCGAGACCGCTGGGAACGCCAGCGATCCGACCCGATGCTGGCCGAGCTGGTGGCGCTGATCGACCCGGCCGCGGCCGGCGGTGCCGACGCCGCCGGCGGTGCCCAAAGTGCCGACGGTGCCCAAAGTGCCGACGGTGCCGGCGACCAGGACACCGGGAGCGACTCGTGACCGGCCGCACCACCCCCACCCGCGCCGGCGCCCCGCCGGATGCGCTGCCGGACGCCGACGCGCGCGCCCGGATCGCCGAGGACACCGATGCCACGCTGTTCGTGGAGGCCGGCGCCGGATCCGGCAAGACCCGGTCCCTGGTCGATCGGGTTGCGACACTGGTGCTGCGCGACGGCATTCCGCTCTCGCAGATCGCCGCGGTCACGTTCACCGAGAGGGCCGGCGCCGAGCTGCGGGACCGGCTGCGGGACCGGTTCGAGCAGCGCTGGCGCGCGCTGCGCCACCAGCACGGCGCGGGCCACCCGGCCACCGAGGCGGCCGCCACCGCACTGGACGATCTCGACTCGGCCGCCATCGGCACCCTGCACTCCTTCGCCCAGCGCATCCTGACCCTGCACCCCATCGAGGCGGGCCTGCCGCCGCTGGTCCAGGTGCTGGACGAGGTGGCCTCCTCGGTGGCGTTCGACGAGCGCTGGTCGGTGATGCAGCGGGAACTGCTGGACGACGAGGCGGTCTCGGAGCCGCTACTGCTGGCGCTGTCCGCCGGCGTCAAGCTGGATCACCTGCGCTCCCTGGCCCGCGCCTTCGGCGCCAACTGGGACCTGATCACCGACCGGGTACTGCCCGCCGGGATGCCGACCGTCACAGCGCCCGATCCGACCCGGGTGATCGAGCAGGCGGCCCGGCTGGCCGCCCGCGCCGACGAGTGCAGCGACGCCGCCGACAAGTTCCTGGAGAAGCTGGACCAGCTGCGGGACTGGGTCGAGACCGCCCGCGGCGCCCGCGATTCGGCCGAGCAGCACGCCGCGCTGATGGCCGCCGCCGCGCTGAAGTGGGGCACCGTCGGACGCAAGGGGAACTGGCCCGACCTGGCCGGGATCAAGCAGGACTGCCGCGACTGGCAGGAACAGGCCGCCGCGCTGGCCGCCGAATTCGCCGAGACCACCCTCCGGCCGCTGGCCTACTGGGTGGCCACGCAGGTGCTGCGCGCCGCCGACGAGCGGGCCGCGGAGGGCAGGCTGGAGTTCCACGACCTGCTGGTGCTCGCCCGCCGGATGCTCACCCGCACCGACGAGACCGGCGCCGCCGTGCGCGCCGCGCTGCAACGCCGGTTCCGGGTGCTGCTGCTGGACGAGTTCCAGGACACCGACCCCATCCAGATCGAGCTGGCCGTGCGCATCGCCGGCGGCGCCGCCGCGGACGCCGAGGACTGGCGGCAGGTGGCCGTCCCGCGCGGATCGCTGTTCGTGGTGGGCGACCCCAAGCAATCCATCTACCGGTTCCGGCGCGCCAGCATCGCCACCTACCTGCAGGCACAGCAGCACATCGGCGGCGCCTCCGGACTGACGTCGCTGACCAGCAACTTCCGCACCGTGGCGCCGGCGCTGGACTGGATCAACGAGGTGTTCGCCCGGCTCATCCAGCCCGAGCCGGATGCCCAACCTGCCTATCAGCCGCTGGACGCGCAGCGTCCGGCGGGCGGATCGGGGCCGGCCGTGGCGCTGCTGGGCACCGCCGAGCACGCCGACAAGCCCGACGCGTCCGAGCTTCGCCGGCGGGAGGCCGCGGACGTCGTCGACGTGATCGGTCGGGCGCTCGACGAGGAGTGGACGGTGCGCGACCCCCGATCCGGGCAGTGCCGCCCGGTGAGCGCGGCGGACATCGCGATCCTGCTGCCGTCCCGGACCTCGCTGCCGTTCCTCACCGAGGCGCTGACCGATGCCGGCATCGGGTTCCGGGCCGAGTCCAGCTCGCTGGTCTACGCCGAGCGGGAGGTGCGCGACCTGATGGCCGCGGCCAGGGTGCTGGCCGACCCCACCGACCAGCTGTCCTGCGTGACGGCGCTGCGGTCCCCGCTGTTCGGCTGCGGCGACGACGACCTGTGGGCGTGGCGCAGCGGCGGCGGGACGTTCTCCATCCAGGCGCCCGTGCCGGAGGATCTGGCCGACACCCCGGTCGGCCGGGCGATGGGCTACCTGCAACGCCTGCACCGGCGGGCGCGCTGGATGCCGCCCAGCGAGATCCTCACCGATCTGGTCGCGGATCGCAGGATGCCCGAGGTCGCCGCGAGCACCCTGGGCCTACCCGGCGCCCGGGATTCCTGGCGGCACCTCCGGTTCGTCATCGACCAGGCGCGGGCCTGGTCGGAGACCGAGCACGGCGGGCTGCGCGGCTACCTGGCCTGGGCGGCACGGCAGGCGGACGAGACGTCCCGGGTCGCCGAGGCGGTGCTGCCGGAGACCGACGTGGACGCGGTGCGGATCATGACCATCCACGGCGCCAAGGGCCTGGAGTTCCCCATGGTGGTGCTGTCCGGCATGTCGTCCGCGCCGCAGAACCGGCGCGGCGTGCAGCTGCTGTGGCCGCCGGACGGCGGGTACGCCATCAAGCTGACGAAATACCTTCAGACCAACGACTTCTCGACCGCCGAGCCGGTGGACGAGCAGATGGACGCGCTGGAGCGGCGGCGGTTGCTGTACGTGGCGACCACCCGGGCCAGGGACCACCTGGTGGTCTCGCTGCATCGCAAGCCGGTCGGCAAACTCGCCACCACCCGGACGAACGCCCAACTGCTGGTGGAGGCCGGCGCGCTGGAGGCGCCGGAGGGCCTCGCCTGGCCCAGCGCCGATCCCGACCGGCCGGTGCGGCGCCACGGTGGCAGGGACGCGGCGGTGACGGGGCCACCGGAGTGGGACACCTGGCTGGCGGGCGTCACCGCCTCCCGGCAGGCCAGCAGGCGGCACGCGGCGCAGAGCGCGTCCGGGCTGGAGGGCACCGATCCCGTGGTGCTCTACGGGCCGGCGACGGATCCGGATCGGGCCGAGGTCGGCGAGGCGGGCCGGTTCGGCTCGCCGGAGGTCGCCGCCAGCGAAGAGCGGGACGAGATCATCGCCGGACGCGCCAAGGGCGCCCGCGACCTGGAACTCCCGCCGTGGACCAAGGGCCGCTACGGCACCGCGATCGGCCGCGCCGTGCACGCGGTGCTGCAGTCCGCGGACCTGGCGGCCGGGGCCTCCGCGGAGGGCACCCTGGCCGGATCCGCCCTGGAGGACGCGGTCGCAGCCCAGTGCCTGGCCGAGGGCGTGGTCGAGTTCGGCGACGTGGTCGCCGGCCTGGCGCGGTCGGCGCTGTCGTCACCGCTGGTGGCCAGGGCCGCCGCCCGCCCGCACTGGCGGGAGACGTGGGTGGCCACCA
>JBIQML010000186.1:0-7884 GCA_044463405.1 Nakamurella lactea
GCACCAGCACCGCGATCGGTGCATCGCCCGGGGCCCACAGGCCGGCAGGGTCGGGGCCGCTCGGCGGCGTCGGACGACCCGGCACCGGGCCGGGCAGCAGGGCCGGCAGCGGACCGTCGTCCTGGCGGACGGTGGGGTTGGCGGCGGTGTAGCAGGTCGCCGCCGCCAGTACGGCGGCGATCGTGATGTCGGCGGTCCACGCCCAGCGGGACAGCCGCGGCAGCTCGGAACGTCGCCGGCGCAGCGCCGTCAGGGCTGCGCGCGGCCGCAGCGCCGCCAGCACCGCCCGCAGCCGGAGCCCCGTCACCGCCCGCCACGATGTCTGCTCCGCAGGCTGCACCGCCACCCCCTCCCGCGTGGCCGTCGCATCCCGGTCCATCCACCCATTGTGGCGGCCGGAGCCGTCCCGTGCCGTCATTCACGCGGGGGATCGTCGGCGCCGGCCGCGTACATCGCAGGGATGACGCCGCGGACCCGTCGTCCCGGGGCGGTAGCAAGGATCGGCACCGCGGCGGACGCGCCGCCCGGCCCGCCCGGCCTAGCGTGCCAGGCATGATCACCGCCACCGGCACCGAACCAGCCGCTCTCGGTACCCGCCCCGGGTCCTCAGCACCCTTGATCGAGGTCGTGGATGTGGCCAAGCGCTACGACGGCGGCACCGCCGGGCTGGACGGGGTGACGCTGCGGATCGGCCAGGGCGAGTCGGTCGCGGTGCTGGGGCCGTCGGGCAGCGGCAAGTCCACCCTCCTGAACCTGATCGCCGGGCTGGACCGGCCGACATCCGGGACGGTCACGGTGGCCGGCCTCCGGGTGGACGCGATGAGCGAGACCGGCTCCGCGAAGTTCCGGCGGGCCCAGATCGGCATGGTGTTCCAGTTCTTCAACCTGCTGGACGACCTCACCGCGCTGGACAACGTGCTGCTGCCCGCCCAGTTGGCCGGGGCGGATCGGGCCGAGGCGCGCCGGCGGGCCGTCGACCTGCTCGCCCAGTTGGGCCTCGCGGATCGCGCCGCGGCCTACCCCGGGCGGCTGTCCGGCGGGGAGCGACAGCGGGTCGCGGTGGCCAGGGCGCTGATCAACCGGCCGGCGCTGCTGCTGGCCGACGAGCCGACGGGGGCGCTGGACACCGCATCCGGGCAGGAGGTGGCCGCGCTGCTGCGGGAGATCAACCGGACCGGGCAGACCGTCGTGCTGGTGACGCACGACCGGTCGCTGGCCGGCTCCGTCGCCACCCGCACCGTCGAGCTGGTGGACGGACGGGTCGCCTCGGACCTCCCGGCGTCGTCCCGATGAGCACGTCCCGGATCGTTCGCGCCGGGGCCGGCCGCCGCCGGCTGCAGACCGCCGTCCTGGTGGCCACGGCGCTGGTCTCGGTGGCGGCATCGGTGCTGGGGCTGGGTCTGCTGGTGGCCTCCGACGCGCCGTTCGATCGGGCCTCCGCGGATCGCAACGGCGCGCACCTGCGGCTGGACTTCGACGCGGCGGCGGTGACGCGGTCCGACCTTGCGGCCACGGCGGAAATACCCGGTGTCACGGCGGCGGCCGGCCCGTTCCCGCTCACCACGGTGCCGGTGACGATGGGCGAGAACGCCCGCCCGGGACCGGATTCCGGGCCGCCCACCGGTACCGACCTCGGCCTGCTGACCGTGGTGGGCCGGGGCGGGCCCGGCGCAGCGGTGGACGAGATCGCGCTGAGCGCAGGCCGCTGGCCGACCGGGCCGGGCGAGATCGTGCTGAACACCCGCGGCGACATACCCGCCGGTGTGGGCTCTCGGCTGGCGGCCTCGTCGCCGGCCGGCAGGGTGACGCTGACCGTGGTGGGGCTGGCCGGGTCGGTGACGGATTCCGCCGGCGGCTGGGCCATCCCGCAGACCGTCACCGACCTGGCCGGCTCCGGCCGGCCGCCGGACTATCAGATGCTCTACCGGTTCGCCGAAGCCGGGACGCCACAGCAGCTCTCGGCGGACCGCGCCGCCATCGTCGGCGCGCTGCCGGACGGTGCCGTCATCGGTGCCCAGTCGTACCTGGCCATCCGGCAGCAGCTGACGGCGAACTCGGCGGCGTTCGTGCCGTTCGTGATCGCCTTCGGCGTGATCGCCTTGGTGATGTCGGTGCTGGTGATCGGCATCGTGGTCAGCGGCACGGTCGGTTCCGCGAGCCGTCGCATCGGCATCTGCAAGGCGCTGGGCTACACCCCGTGGCAGGTGGCGGGCAGCTACGTCAGGCAGGCACTGGTCCCCACCGGGATCGGCATGGTGCTGGGCGCCGGAGCGGCGGTGGTGGTGGCCCAGCCGGTGCTGGGCGAGATCGAGCAGACCTACGGATCCGCCGACGTCGGCATTCCGGTGTGGGTGGTGCTGGTGGTGATCCTGGCGGCGCTGGCGCTGGTGGCGCTGGCCGCCCTGCTGCCGGCGCTGCGCATCGCCGGGCGGCGAACCGTCGACGTGCTGCGCGCCGGCCGGCGGACCTCCGCCGGCGGCCGCGGGCGCGGGATGCAGCGGCTACTGGCCGCCGCGCCACTCCCCCGCCCGCTGACCCTGGGCCTGGCCGGTCCCGTCCGCCGGCCGGCCCGGTCGGCGGCCATGGCGGCGACGGTGCTCGCCGGAACGGTGTGCCTGACCTTCGCCGTCGGGCTGATGTCCTCACTGTCCGCGGTGCAGCACAGCCGGGACCCGCTGTCCGGTGCGGCGGTGCAGGTCGGGGCGCGGCTGGACTTCGAGCCGTTCCCGGGCGAGCCCGGCGGGTCCGGACCGCAGCACGAACCGGGGACACCGGACGCACCCGACCCGGACGCCTGGGCGGCCGCGATCCGCGCCATGCCGGGCACCCGCGGGATCCTCGGGCTCACCGACATCCAGGCCGTGGCATCGGGACTGGCAGGCTCCACCACCGTCGTCGGCCTGTCCGGCGACGGCTCGTTCACCGCGCACCAGATGGTGGCCGGGCATTGGCTCACCGGCGCGGGCGGCGAGGCGGTGCTGCCCACCCGGGCGCTGCGGGAGGCGGGCATCTCGGTCGGCGACCGGTTGACGCTGTCACTGGGCGGCCGGTCCACCACCGTCACCGTGGTGGGCGAGGTCTTCGACCTCACGCACGAGGGGCTGCGCGTCTACACCGACGACTCCGCGCTCGATGCCCTGGGAGCCGACGGCGCCGCGCAGAGCTTTTTGGTCGAGGTGGACCCTGGCACCAACCTGGACGGCTACCTCGACTCCCTGAACGCGAGGCTGGCGCCGCTGGGCGGGGAGGCGTACAGCGCCCGGGACGGCTCATCGTCGGTGCTGGTCACCATGAACGCGGTCGCGGCGCTGCTGGCGGCGATGCTGCTGCTGGTGGCTGGCATCGGGGTGCTGAACACCGTGGTGCTGGAAACCCGGGAGCGAGCGCGGGATATCGGCGTGTTCAAGTCCCTGGGCATGACGCCGCGGCAGGCCGTGCTGATGGTGCTGGCATCGGTGTCCGTCACCGGCCTGGTGGCCGGTGCGATCGGGGTGCCGCTCGGCGTGCTGCTGCACCATGTGGTGGTTCCGGTGATGGGATCGGCCGCCGGGTCGATGCTGACCCCCGGGCAGGTGGCGGTCTACGGCGCGCCGGTGATCGCCGGACTGTTGCTGGGCGGGCTGGTGATCGCCGCACTCGGTGCCCTGGCCCCGGCCGGGTGGGCGGCACGGTCCAGCAGCGCGGCCGCGCTGCGGTCGGAGTGATCGATCCCCGAGGTGAACGCCGTCACCGGACCGGCGGCACACCCCTGTCGGTTCCCGCCGTCTCCGGCAGCTCGACCCGGAAGGTCCGCATGCTCAACGCCAGCAGGTCGTAGTAGCCGACCAGCGTGACGAGCTCCACCACACCGGTCACTCCCAGCAGCTCCTGCAGGCCGGTGACGTCGTCGTCGCCCAGGTCGCGATCCGTCAGCAGCGTCCGGACGCATCGGTGCACCAGGGCGTCCGCGCCCTCCAGCCCGTTGCCGTCTGCGTCCCGGACGTGCTCCAGCTTCGCGCGGTCGAGTCCTGCGGCGATGGCCAGCGGTTCGTGCGCGTGCCACTCGAAGGCGCTGTGCCGGTGGGCGGCGACGGTCAGGATCGCCAGCTCGCGCACCCGGTCGGCCAGTGAGCTCCGATAGCGGATGGCCGCGCCCAGCGCCTGCAGGGCGTCCCCGACCACCGGGTTGAACAGCATGGCGTTGAACGGACCCAGCAACCGCCCGTCGGCGCCCACCGGGCCGGATCCCCCGGCGCCGGAGCCACCCCGGCTGGCCACGATCGCGTCGTACACGGCGGACGCGTCCTCGTCCAGTTCGTCCCGGGTGGGCCACGGCAGCCGGCCGGTCGTTGTCCTCGCTGTCATGCCCGCAGTGTGCCTCGTGGCGGCCGGGCCCGCCGACCACGCGCGGCGCGGCGCCGTTGTGCGGGTGCGACACCTGCTGTCCGACGGCGAGGTCACCGGAGGGCATCCGCCCCGGTGACCACCGTGCCGCGGCCGGTGATGGACAACACGTCCTCCACCGTCATCGCGAAATCACCGGTGGTGGTGGGCGTATCGCCCGGCGACCCGAACCGTCACCACCACTGCCCGGCGCGGGCGGCAACCGGTGTTCGGGAACCGATCACAGACGGGCCTCGTAGACCAGGTTGAACGGCGTCTCACCGATCCGGCGGAACCGGCTGAAACCGGCGTCGGTGCACACCTGTCGGATGGCCTGCTCGCCGGCCTGGGCGCCCAGCGCGTACCCGCCGGGCTGCGACATGGCATTGGGCACGCACAGCAGCGTGGAGAAGTTGTAGTACACCCGGCCGACCGGGTTCAGGTTGTCCGCTACCGTGTCGCCGGCCGCGGGTTCGACGATCAGCCACGATCCGTCCGGCGCCAGCGCGCCCCGGATGTGCCGGGCCGCGCCCAGCGGGTCTCCCATGTCGTGCAGGCAGTCGAAGGTCGTCACCAGCGAGTAGCCGCTGCCCGAGAACGATTGCGCGGTCGCCACTTCGAACGAGACCCGGTCTGATACACCAGCGCCCGCGGCCCGCTTGCCGGCCTGGGCGATAGACCCGTCGTGGTAGTCCGAGCCGCTGAAGGTCGCGTTCGGGAACGCCTGCGCCATCAGCACGGTGCTGGCGCCGTGGCCGCAACCGACATCGGCCACTCGGGCGCCCCGGGTGAGCCGGTCCGCCGTACCGTCCAGCGCCGGGATCCACTCCGTGGCCAGGTGGGCGAGATAGCCCGGCCGGAAGAACTTCTCGCAGCCGGAGAAGACCTGCGAGTCGTGCTCGTGCCAGCCCATGCCCGCGCCGGAGGTGAAGGCCTGCGCCATGCGCGGCACGGCCTCGAGGGTACCGAGCGCCAGTTCGAACGCTCCGGGCAGATACAGCGGGCCGTCGGGATCGGTGAGGGCGAACGCCTTCTCCTCCGTCATCCAGTAGCGATCGGTCGCGGCGTCGTATTCGACATAGCCGCCGGCGGCCTGCCCGCGAAGCCACTCGGTGACGTAGCGGGTGTTGGTGCCGGTGCGGCCGGCCAGTTCGGCGCCGGTGGCCGGACCCTGGGCCAGCGCCCGGTACAGGCCGAGCCGGTCGCCGAGCACCACGGTGCCCGCGGCGACGGTGGCACCCAGATCGCCGGCGAAGCGCCCGACGAAGTCCATCAGCTTGTCGTTGTCGATGGCCATGGTGAAACCTCCTTGAGGGGTGGAAGCTGATGTGCAGCAGCATCGAGCCCACCGATTGCAACCCGATTGCAACCGGTGTCGATCACCGTTGAACGACGGCGTGAATCGGCGAAGGGACAGGCCATGCGAGCACGCGAACCTGATCTCAGCGGCTACGTCGAGCGCGAGGGCGTGCGGATCTACTACGAGTCGCACGGCGATGCGTCCGGTGCCGGGGCGCCGATCGTCTTCGTCCCGACGGACGTGTTCGTCACCGGCGAGATGTGGAAGGCGCAGGTTCCCTACCTGGCCCGCCGGCACCGCGTGGTGGTGATCGATCCGCGTGGCAACGGCCGGTCCGACAAGCCGACCGACCCGGCCGCGTACGCCGACCGTGAGATGGTCGCCGACCTGATCGCGGTGATGGACGAGTTGGGCATCCAGCGGGCGGTGCTCGGCGGGTTGTGCGTGGCGGCGTACTACGCGCTGGCCGCGGCCGCCTGGCACCCGGACCGGGCGGCCGGGGTCGTCGCGGTCGCACCGTGGGCGGCGGACGGCACGCCGCGGTCCGACCGCGGCACCGACCTCTACGACCCGGTGGCGTGCTGGAACGCCCCGGACACCGGGCAACAGGGCTGGGCGATGCGCAACCGCGAGGTCTGGCTGCGTGACTGGCCGAGTTGGCCGGCGTTCTTCTTCGGGCAGGTCGTCAACGACCCGCATAGCAGCAAGCTCTACGAGGACCTGGTGGGCTGGTCGTGCCAGAGCAACGGCCCGGCGCAGGTGGCGGCGGACGAGGCCCCCGTCGTAGCGGACGATCCCCAGTCGACGGCGGCGCTGCTGGCCGGGGTGCGGTGTCCGGTGCTGGTGATCCACGGGACGTTGGACTGCTGCCAGCCGCTCGGCCGAGGCGCGCACCTGGCCCGGATGACCGGCGGTGAGCTGCTGGCATTGGGCGACGCCGGCCACGTGCCGACCGGCCGGGACCCGGTGCCGGTCAACCACGCGATCGCCGACTTCGTGCACCGGGTGTACTCCGGAGAGGCGGTGCCTGACAAGGGATCCACGCCCCATGTGCGCGCACGCCTGAGCAGCCGCAGCGATCCCCCGCTGCCGCTCGGGCCGGGCACGCGCATCGGCCGGGCCACCCGGTACGGCGCGGGCCCGCCGGGTGTGGTGGTGCTGCCGGCGTCCCGCGCGGACGCGCCGGCATGGGCCGCGCAACTGCCCGGCATGGCCGGGCACCTGCCGGTGCTGGTGCTGGACGAGGGCACCGGCGACGCGGCGGCGGTGCGGGAGATCCTGCAGTCGGCGGAGGTCCGGGATGCCGTGCTGCTGGCGCCGCCCGGCAGTTCGGCCTTGGCGGCGGAACTTGCCCGCGAGACCGGCCGTCTGGCCGGAGTGGTGCTGGTGCAGGCGCCTCGAGTGCTGCGCGAGCAACCGGGACTGGCGGAATTCTTCGTGCACCGGCCGCCGCTGGAACGGTCGGCCGCGGCCATCGTGCGGGCGCTCGCCGACGCCACCGTCACCGACGCTCGGGGTCGCGTTCCGATCGTGGCCGTGCTCGACGATCACCGCCGCGATCCCGGCGACGTCGACGCGCTGGTCACCGTCGAGGGCGGCGTCACCCCACCGTCACCGCACCCGCGGCGACGTCGCCGCAACCGCCGGGTGCTGTACCTGTCCTCCCCCATCGGCCTCGGCCACGTCCGGCGCGACCTGGCCATCGCCGACGCGCTGCGCCGTCAAGTGGACGGACTGACCGTCGACTGGCTGACCCAGCCGCCGGTGACGACCTTCCTGGAACAGCGCGGGGAGCGGGTGCACCCGGCGTCGGCGTTCCTGGCGGCCGAGTCGGAGCACATCGAGTCGGAGGCCGGCGAGCACGATCTGCACGCCTTCCAGGCGATCCGCCGGATGGACGAGATCCTGGTGAACAACTTCCACGTGTTCGACGACCTGGTGGCCGAGCGCGGCTACGACGCCTGGATCGGTGACGAGGCATGGGATGTCGACCACTTCCTGCACGAGAATCCACGGCTGAAGCGGGCGCCGTTCGTGTGGATGACGGACTTCGTGGGCTGGATCCCGATGCCGGATGGCGGCGAGCGCGAGGCGGCCCTGGCCGCCGACTACAACGCCGAGATGATCGAGCATGTGGCGCGCTTCCCCGGCCTGCGCGACCGCAGCGTGTTCGTCGGCGATCCCGATGACGTGCTGCCCGGCTCGTTCGGGCCGGGTCTGCC
>JBIQML010000187.1:0-7868 GCA_044463405.1 Nakamurella lactea
GGTACGCCCAGGGCGGCACCGGCCTGGTGCTGGGCGCCCCGGCGGAACAGAAGGTGGTCACGCTCACCGCCGACCTCGACCTGCTCGACGGCGTGCTGACGACGCACAACGACGGCACCGGCGGCAACACGGTGATCTCCGGCCAGCCCAGCATCCTGTACGCGGCGATCAACGCCGCGGCCTGTGGCGCGCCGTCGAACATGCTGTCTCGTTGGCCCGCGCTCAAGCTCACGGTACGTGACCCGGAGGCGGGCGCCTCGCTGCTCGACGGCCTGAGCACGAACAACCTGGCGGCCAACGGCGGGCAGACACGCTTCCGGCTGCAATTCACCGCTCCGCAGGCGCCCGGCACGCACTTGCTGGACTTCACCTTCTCCAGCCCCGACGGCGAGAGCGTCACCCGCCAGGTTGCCTACGTCGTCGACCCGATCCGCGTCTCGGTGGTCGACGCCGGAACGGTGGTGGAGGGAGGGTTCCGCCCGTTCCGAATCAGTCTGGACCACGTCGTCGACGTGCCGGTCACCCTCGCCTGGAAGGTGCATTCCGGCACGGCCACCGTGGGTTCCGACCTTCCGGCACAGTCCGGGACGGCCACCATCCCCGCCGGCGCCACCGCCACGATGGTCCTGGTCGGTACCACCGACGACGTCGAACCGGAGTTCGACGAGACGTTCTACCTGGTGCTGAACGAGAACACGGCCACCCCGCTGCCGGAGGGCGTGGTGATCGGCCAGGGTCTCGGCGAGGCCACCATCGTCAGCGACGACTTCGGCATCAGCGCCGCCGACGCCTCCGTCACCGAAGGCGACTCCGGCACCACCGAGATGGACTTCAGGCTGCACTCGGACCTGCCCAACACCACGCCGTGCAACGTCCGCGTCACCACCATCCTCGACGGCAGCGCGTCGGCCGG
Source organism: Nakamurella lactea (assembly GCA_044463405.1). GTDB lineage: Bacteria > Actinomycetota > Actinomycetes > Mycobacteriales > Nakamurellaceae > Nakamurella > Nakamurella lactea_B. The sequence continues at coordinate 914 of JBIQML010000187.1, forward strand.
CGACTTCACCCCGCTCCATCGGGTTGTTGCCATCGGGAACAGCGGCGGCGAACCCGTCGATATCCCGGTGGCCGTGACGATCACCGGCGACCTGATCGACGAGTCCGACGAGACGTTTACCCTGCGCCTGACGGGCGTGCTGCAGGAAGGAGTCTCCGCCTGCGGCGTGGTCGATGCCGACACCGACGGCAGCTTCGACGCGGCCGGCACCATCCTCGACGACGACAAGGCCACCGTCTCCATCGACGACACCGTGCAGGGCGAGAACAACGGCCCCGCTGCCTTTCCGATCAGAATCGACCTGCCCGCCGAGCGCGACATCACCGTCCACGTCGCGACGGCGCCCGGCACCGCCGGCGCCGGGCGCTTCACCGCCACCAGCGGCGACGTCACGATCGTCGCCGGTCACACGTCCGCGGTCTTCACCGTGCCGCTGGTCGACGATCAGATCGACCAGGCCGACGACCGCGAGACGTTCACGGCGATGCTGACCGCCGGTGACGACGTGCTGATCGACCGCGGGCTCGCCACCGGCACGATCGTCGACGACGACACCCCGCCACCGTCGCTGAGCAGTTCGTCCACCGACCTCGCCCACGGATCGTCGGTGACATTGACCGCGTCCCACTTCGAGCCCGGCGAGAGTGTGGAGTTCGCGCTGCATTCCGACCCGATCACCCTCGGCACGTCGGTCGCCAACGGCGAGGGCACGGCCACCTGGACCGGAACGGTGCCGGCGAACATCGAAGCCGGCGACCACCAGTTCAGCGCCACCGGAGGCGCGTCGGGCTTCGTGGCCGTTCTCGATGTCACCGTCACCGTAACCGCCGCGACGACCAGCCCCGGCCCGAGCACCACGACGGTGACGGGTTCCGCGACGGGCTCGGGTTCTACGACGGTGACGGGTTCTACGACGGTGACGGGTTCCGCGACGGGCTCCGGTTTTACGACGGTGACGGGGACGACGACGGTGCCACCGTCCACGACGGTGGCGGGTTCCGCGACGGGCTCCGGTTCTACGACGGTGACGGGGACGACGACGGTGCCACCGTCCACGACGGTGACGGGTTCCGCGACATTCACGGGCGGGACCAGGGAGCCGACGGATTTCACAGCGGGCTCGGGCACTACGACGGGGACGACGGGTGGGACCACCGACCCGACCGTGGCGGGCACCACGAGCCGCTCGGACGGACCCGGCGCCATGGCCGACACGGGCGTGGGCGTCACTGGCCTGGCCGTGCTTGCCGGGCTGTTGCTCGTCGGTGGCCTCGCCCTGGCCCTGCTCAGTCGCCGCCGCACCGGACGCAGAACCTGACCTCCCTCGGGGCGGGGGCCTCGGCCGGCTGCACCACCGGGATCGCCGGACAGGCCACCGGGCTGCCAGAGCCGGCTTCTTGCGTGTATCCGATGGACTGCCTTCCCCGATACATTTGCCCGGTGGCCACCCCGCTGCGCAACCACGCCTACGCCGGGGGCTGGCCGGTGCGGCTGGCCGCCGATCAACTCGACGCGGTGATCGAGTGCCTGTCAGCCCCGGCCACGCCGGTCGTGCAGGTGCTGCACGGCGGGGCGGGGTCCGGTAAGACGACTCTGCTCGGGGAAATCGCCGTTCGGCTGCGGGCACTGGGGTTCTCGGTGCTGCGGGTTGCGGGGTGCGCACCCCTGCGGGATGTTCCGCTCGCGGTGTTCGCGCCGCTGCTCGCCGCGCTGCCCCGACGCCCGGTCCGGGTCGAGGATCAGGTAGCACTGCTGGTCGCCCGGATCCTGCCGAATGCCGCACGGCACGTGTTGCTCGTCGATGACGCCCACCAGCTCGACCGGGTGTCGGTGGGTGTGATGGTGCAGCTGGTGGACGCCGGGGTGAGGTCCCTGCTCGCCACGCCGCCGATGCCGGACCTCGCCCCTGTGCCGTCGATGCCGCAACCGGCGCTGGCCGAGTTGATAACCACCTGGCAGGGCCGGGACCGGTTGCAGTACCGGCAGATGGCGCCGCTGACCGAGACGGACGCCGCACGGCTGATCACCGAGTACTCGGCCGGGTCGGTCGATGCGCCCGCCCGCGATCTGGCGGTGGCGCGTGCGGCGGGCAATCCTTTGTTCCTCCGAGAACTCACCCGGGCGGCCGTCGGTGGCGATCTGAAACCCGCACCGGATGTGCCAACCCCGCTCGCGGGGCTGATCGCGCACCGCTGGGCGGGCCTGGACCACGACGTGCTGGCGCTGGCACAGACGGTCGCGCTGGCTGGCCGATGGCCGTTGGCACTGTGTCCCTCCAGCGTGGCGGTGGACCAGTTGGTCGTCGCGCAGGTGCTGCGGCGCCGGGGTGAGTGGCTGCTGGCGGCGCATCCGTTGGTGGCCGATGTGCTGTGCACCTCGATGACCCTCGCCGAGCAGGTGACGCGTCGCCGGGACGCTGCTCGGGACCTGGAAGCAGCAGCATCCGTCGATGCGGAGCTCCGGTTCATGGCGATCGTGCTGCGACACCGCGCCGGCGAACGGCTCGACGCGAGCGAGCTGCTGCGGGCCGGCTGGCACGCCCACCATGCGGGCGATCACCAGCTCGCCGAACAGCTGGCCGACGGCGCCCTGGCCGGGCTTCACCCGGTGCCGGCGGCTCGGGATAGCGCGGTCCCGGAAGGCGCCCTTCGGGATGGCGCCGCCGAGGACGGTGACGGCAGCGATGACGACGAGGCCAGCGCAGCCTTCGACGGACTGCTGCTACGCGCCACCGCCCGGTCCTCGATGGGGTGCCTGGATCTGGCCGAGCAGGACCTCGCCACTGTCGAGGTCTTGGCGAAGACCCGGGTGCAGCGGGCGCGGTATGCCTCGGCCGCGGGCTGGCATCTGGCGATGCGCCGACACGATCACGATCGCGCGATCGAGCTCGGCACGCTGATCCTCGCCGACTGGGTGGGGCCGGGGGATGCCGACGAACCGGAGCTGGCCACGCTGCGAGCGGACGTCGGGCAGTGGCAGGTCACTCGGCTGATGCAGGACCGTGAGCAGCGGCCCAGCATCCGCACACCGGCCGCCAAGGGATCGGGTGCCAACTCTGGGCTCGAGGAGGTGCTCACGCGGGTCGCGGTCGCCGCGTACGGCGCCGACCTGCCGGGGTTGCGTTCGGCGTTGGCTGAGGCCGAGGCGATGACTGGCGCGTCCCTGCAGGCCGGCCACGGGTCGGAGTTGATCCCGCTGGGGCGCTGCTACGAACTCGTGCTGACCGGCCACTGCGAGGCGGCTCAGGCTCAAGCGCGTGCCCGCAGGCAGGCACGGTCGCTGGATCGGGCGGCGAGCCCGGCGGCTGGGACGTGGGCGTTCGTGGAGGCACTCCTGGCCGCGCACAGCGGGTATCCACTTGCCGCGCGGCGCGCCGCCGAACAGGCTGTCGCACTGTTGAGCGCCGATGACCTCACCGGAACGCTGGGCCCGGCCACCGCCCTGCATGCGGCGTTGCTCGCTCGCGAGGGGCGGCAGGACAGCGCACGCCGGATGGCGGCTGCCATCGTTTCGGACCCGCGAACGGACGACAAGACCGCGGTGTTCCTCGCCGAAGCGCAGGCCTGGCAGCGCCGGCACCTGCGGGCTGGCGGACTCGACCGGGATGAACCACACGGCGCAGCGACCGATACTGATCCGCCCCAGCCGGCCGGGGAGGGTGCCGGGCAGGTGCTCGCGCCGGCGGTGGCGGCAGCAGACGGGGCGGGCAAGCGCACGTATGCGATCTTCGCGGCGCACCTGGCGGTTTGCCTGGGTGCGGTAGGCGCTGTGCTAGGCCAGCTGCGTCAGCTGGCCGTGACGGTGCCGGGTCCGCTGGTGACGGTGGTGCTGGCCCACGCCGAGGCGGCGGCGGCCGGCGACGTTCGATCGCTTCTGGAGGCGGCAGCCGGTTTGGAGGCGGCGGGATTGCACGGCGGTGCGATCGATGCGGCGCAGCATGCGGCCCGCTCCTCGCGAGGGCCGCGGCGTCGCGAGGAGCTGAGTCGGGCGGCCGAGCTGACCGCTCGGTGCCGTGCCCGGGGTGCGATAGCGACCCTCCCGGCGGCTCAGGCCGGTTCGATCGGGCTGACGGGTCGGGAGCTACTGGTCGCACATGCCACGGTCCAGCTCGGTGCCAGCCGCGCCGTCGCGGCCGAGCTAGGAGTGTCGGTGCGGACGGTCGACAACCAATTGAGGGCGATCTACCGAAAGCTTGGCATCGCCGGACGCGACCAACTCGCCGCCGCGTTGCATCTGGCTGCCGATCGGCAGTATCGCTGACCTGTGCTGGCTGGGCTGCCTGGCGTCAGGCTCCGGCGAGCGCGTCCGCCGCGTCGGTCAGGCGGTCGCTTCGGCCATCGATGCCGGCAACCGGCCCACGGTAAAGGCGATCATGCCGGCAGGCACCATCCACGGGTGCGTCTCCGTCCGATACCTACCGGCCCGGACTGCCGGGTCGGACTCCGTCAGAGCCCGGGTGCGCTCGACGTCGCCGCGATAGATGCCGACGCCGCGCAGGCGGCGCTCGGGTGCGCCGAGAACGGGACCCGCGATGAGGAGTTCGCCCCGCTCGTGCAGCAGCGAGAGGTGCGCCATGTGGGCGTCCTGGAGCGCGTTCTCCTCGTCCTCGGACAGCGAGGGGGCGTCGTCACGCAGATGCAGCAGCGCGATGGTGTAGTGATCGGTCTGCATGGTTCCTCCGGGTTCGATGGGAGTGCTCATCCCGCCGTGCGGCGGGCGAGTTCGGCTCCGATGTCGTCGTGATTGAGGTAGACCAGGACGCGCCAGGACCCGTCGTCCCGGCGAAGCAGGAACGTTGCTCGCAGCGTGACCGGCTCGGCCTGCGGGTCGTCGAACTCCGCGGCCCAGGTCGTTCTCGCCAGTTGGTGACGGTCGTCGAGCGGGTGGAGGTCCAGGCTTTCCAGCCGGGTGCGGCGGATACCCGCCGACTTGAAAAGCGCCCGGCGCTGCGGGAGCGCGGAGCGCAGTTGTTCGCGTGTCGCCACCGTAGAGCGCACCGGATCCAGGCTGAGGAACGTCTCCGCGAAGAGGTCCGCCCCGTCGTCGGTGTCAGATCCGAGGCGCCCCACCAATGCGAACAGATCGGGCGACACCGTGGGTGGTTCCACTACCGACTCCCTCGCAGCGACTAACCTGTGAGCGACAGCCTAGACAGTAACTGTCGCGACAGTCAATGGGGGTACGGTGCCCAGTATCGGCGTTCAGACCTCGGCGGCGATCATCCGTCTCGCGCGCGACCTAAGGACGGCGTTGGACCAGCGGTTCGCGACCTGGGGGGTGACGTCGCAGCAGGCTGGGCTGCTCATTCACGTGTTCACCGGCGAGATCTCGGCCAAACGGCTGGCCGAACTCCTGGGCACGGATTCGGCCGGTGTGACCCGGTTGCTGGACCGGCTCGAGGCGAAGGGATATCTCGCACGCGTGCCGGACGGGGTCGATCGGAGGGCGATCGTCGTTCAGTTGACGGACGAGGGTCGTGAACTTGTGCCCCAACTCCCGGGGGTGTTCGAGGAGGTCGCCGCAGACCTGCACCGTGGTGTGCCGCCCGACCAGGCCGCTGAGGTGATCGACACCATGCTCGCCAACCTGCGCGAGGCGGGCAGCTCGCCGCCGGTCAGTTGAACTCGGAACCCGGGTGGTAGCGCTTCACCAGGCGCAGGGTGTTCTCGTCGGTGTGGTGCATCTCGGCCCCGGTGGCGGCCAGCTTGAGTAGCAGGTCCGAGACGTAACTGAACGAGCCGTCGTCGTTGAACGTGAAGGAGCTGGTGAAGTCCTTGATCTCGGCGCGCTGCATCAGGTACTTGTTCTGCAGGATGCCGTAGGAGGGGTCGCCCGGCTTCGCGTCGAAGTGCAGGATGGTGTCCCGCGGTCCGGCGTCGCTGCCTGCCAGGATCGCGATGCCGCGTCCGAACACCACATTGCGGATCACCTGACCGTTGGTCTTGTCCCACAGCAGGAATCCGACCTCGTCGTGGAACGGGTCCATGGCCTCCTCGCCGTGGCGCCAGGCCGTCATGGTGTAGTGCAATCCCCAGAGTTCCTGCTTGCCGTTCTCCTGAATCGGGATCGGCTTGAACAGCGCCTTCTCGAAGTACGACGTCTGCGTCGTCTCGTCATCCTTGTTGTGATAAGAAAGATCGATCCCCACGTCGCCCTCCCACTCACCGACGAGCGGGGTCAGCGGGCCCAGCTTCTGCGGGCCGAGGATCGCTGTTGCCATGCTGGTGCGCCTTCTTTCGAATTGACGTGCAGTCCGGGTTAATTCACGCTATCACCGGACGGGGCACCACCGTCACCGGGCCGGGATAGCGCTCCGGCATCGCCTCGCACGTTCCCCGACCGGCGCCTAGGACGGGTACATAGGCCACCGCACGCGGCAACCGGTCACCCGAGCCGGTGGGAGCGCAGGGCAGTACGCTCCGATGCGTGACGCCGCAGCACATCGCGGCCGTGACCGAACGGTGGCGCACCGCTGAGGTCATCGCGACGCTGTGCCTGGCGACCGATCTGGGCATGGCCTTCCCGCTCGAGCACGGCCTGCAGACCACCCTGATCGCGATGCGGCTGGCGGATCGGCTGGGTGTCGACCATCAGACCGCCGTTCAGACCTATTACGCCAGCATGCTGGCGCATGCCGGCTGCACCACCGATGCGCACGTGGCGGCCGGGATATTCGGCGGCTCGTTGACCGAACATCTCAACCCGGCCATCTACGGATCCGGCAGGGAGATCGTGGCCGGCCTGGTCCGGGCCCTTCCCGCGCCGGATGCCACCGGGGCCACCCGTGCGGCACAGATCGCCCGACGGCTGCCACGAATGGTCCGATCCACCCGTGCCTCCATCGCGGCCAACTGCGAGGTCGCCGGCATGCTCGCGGAGCAGACCGGCGCGCCGCCGTCGGCGACCGCGAGCCTGGTGTACCTGAACGAGCGGTGGGACGGCCGGGGCCCGCTGC
>JBIQML010000188.1:0-7865 GCA_044463405.1 Nakamurella lactea
TGTCGTGCAGCAGGCCGCCGACCAGCGTGGTGGTATCCATGCCGAGGTCGGCCAGGATGGTGGCCACCGCCAGCGGGTGGGTGATGTACGGGTCGCCGGACTTGCGGAACTGCCCCCGATGGGCCTTCTCGGCGACCTCGTAGGCGCGCAGCAGCAGCTTGGTGTCCGCCTTGGGATGCAGGTCCCGGTGCGCCGCGATCAGCGGCTCCAGGACGGTGCGGGCCGACGGGGTGTTCTGCCGCTGGCCGCTGATCCTGCGGGTCCACCGGGCGCGCACCCGGCGGCTGGCCGATGGCGGGGTGACGACCGCGGAGGTGCGTGCCACCCCCGAGGACGTCGCGCCGTCCCGCCCGGGGGTTCGGGACGGCGCCGGCTTCGGTCGCGATGCGGCGCGCTGCCTGGCGTTGGCGGTTCCCTTCCCGGCCGCCGCCGGGGCCGGCGACGCGCTCGTGGCACCGCCTCCGGACGCCGACCTGCCCGCCGGGGCACCGTTCGCGGGGGCGTCCGGGTTGGGTCCGGCTCCCGCGGGTTTGGCCGCAGCACCGGTGGACCCGCCGTCGGCGGGTGGCGGCTTGGAGGGCTCGGAGCGTCCCGCGCCGGCCGCGATCGGGGCTCCGGGCGGCACCACCGTCGACTGCTTCACCGGTGGGCGCTGGGAACTGTCCGTTTCGACCGGCGTGTCAGGGTCCACCGCAGCTCGTCCCTCTGCCATGGCTCACCTCCCACCGGATCTTCGAGGATAACGCCGGCGGGCTCCCGAGCCTTCCCGTCGACGTCAGTACCGCTGCAGGGCGGTGACGGGCACCGCGGGCAGCCTGGCGCGGCCGCCCAGCTCGACGAGCTCGATGGCCACCGCGATGCCCACGATGCTGGCGCCCGCGCGCTCCAACAGCGCGCAGGCCGCGGTCGCGGTACCACCGGTGGCCAGCACGTCGTCCACCACCAGGATGCGCGCACCGGAGCGCACGTCGTCCGGATTGATCTCCAGCGCCGCCGTGCCGTACTCGAGCTGGTAGGACTGCGAGAGCACCTCTCCCGGCAGCTTGCCGGCCTTGCGCACCGCCAGCACGCCCGTTCCCAGGTGTCCGGCCAGCACGGCGCCCAGCAGGAACCCCCGGGCCTCCAGCCCGGCCACCTGGTCCACGGTCTCGATCCCGGGTACGGCGGCCAGTCCCGCGGTGAGCTCGCGCAGACCGTGCGGGTCGGCCAGCACCGGCGTCAGGTCCCGGAACAGCACCCCGGGGCTGGGGAAGTCGGGCACCACACGGGTCAGCCGATCGATGGCCCGCGCGGCCGTGGCACGCCGCCGTTCGGCGGGCTCCGTCACCGCAGGTTCCGTCACCGGCTGCGCTTGCCGGCCGGCCGCGGTCCGGAGGCCGAGCTCGACTTGCCGCGCGGTGCGCCGGCCCGCGCCTTGCCGCTCGGCCGCACCGGCTTGACCCCGGGCAACGGTCCCGAGCCGGGCGTGAGCAGCGGAGAGGCGGGGGCCGCCTGCGCGCCGGGCATCGCCCGCTGCGTCCGCCGGGTCTCGCGCTTCGCCCCTTCGGCCACCGGTACCCGGGCGATCGGGTCGCCGTCGGCGTCCACGATCAGCCCGTCCGCCCTGCGCTTGGCCTGCACCCGGTGGGTGTGCGCCTTGATGACGCGGTCGCGGGACTTCAGGTCGACGGCCATCGGCACCGCCAGGAACACCGACGAGTACGCGCCGATGAGCATGCCGACCAGCATGACCAGCGACAGGTCCTTCAGGGTGCCCGACCCCAGGATCGCCACGCCGGCGGTCAGCAGCCCGGCGACCGGCAGCAGCGCGATCAGCGAGGTGTTGACCGAGCGCATCAGCGTCTGGTTGATGGCCAGGTTCGCCGCCTCCGGGAACGTGCGGCGCAGCAGCGACGTCAGGCCCTTGGTGTTCTCCTGGACCTTGTCGTAGACCACCACCGTGTCGTACAGCGAGAAGCCCAGGATGGTCAGCAACCCGATGATAGTGGCCGGAGCCACCTCGAATCCGATCGCGGCATACACCCCGGCGGCCACGATCAGGTCGTGGATCACCGACGCCACGGCACCGACCGCGACGCGGGACTCGTAGCGCAGCCAGATGAACGCGGCCACCGCCACCAGGAAGACCAGCACGGCGGTGAGCGCCCTGGTGGAGATCTCGCTGCCCCAGGTGCCGGACACCGCCGAGTCGGACACCGCGGTGGTCAGGTGGAACGCGGACGTCAGCGCCGCCTTGACCGAGTCGACCTGGGTGGCGGTCAGCGTCGGCATGTCGACCTGGATGTTGGAGCCGACGTCGACGACGCTCTCGGTCTCGACACCGATGGCGTCGTGCACGACCTCGGCGACCTTCTCGTGCGAGAGGGTGCTGCTCGGCGGGTTGAACGTCACCTGGGTTCCGCCGACGAAGTCGATGGACCAGTTGAAGCCGCGGATGATCATGAACAGGATCGACAGCACGACCAGCGTCGCGGAGAAGATGTAGTAGGCGCGGCGGTGTCCGATGATGTCGAAGGCGCCGGTGCCGGTGGACAGCCGGGAGAGCAGGCTGTGGTGCCGGGTCGCCGCCTTGTTCTGCTCGGCGGTGATGGGCGCGGCGCCGTCCGGCAGGCCGCTGGCCTCGGCGGCCGCCGAGGTGGCCGGGGCCTTGTCGGGAGTCGGGGTCATCGGCTATGCCTCCTTCGCCTGCAGGCGGGCGGTCGCCGTGCGGTGTTCCAGGCCGGCGGCGGCCACGCTGCCCAGGCCGGACCACAGCGGGGAGCCGAAGACGTTGAAGTGCGAGATCAGCGCCACCAGCGGGTGCGTCACCAGGAACACCACCACCAGGTCGAGGACCGTGGAGAGCCCCAGGGTGAAGGCAAAGCCCTTCACGTCACCCACTGCGAGCAGGTAGAGGATCAGCGCGGACAGGAAGGAGACGGCGTCGGCCGACAGGATGGTGCGCTTGGCCCTGGTCCAGCCGCGGGGCACCGACGAGCGGAACGTGCGGCCCTCCCGGACCTCGTCCTTTATTCGTTCGAAGTACACCACGAACGAATCCGCCGTGATACCGATGGCGATGATCAACCCGGCGATGCCGGCCATGTCCAGGCTGAGACCGATCCATCGGCCGAGCAACACCATCACGGCGTACACCAGCCCGCCGGAGAGCACCAGCGACAGGATGGTGATCAGGCCGAGCAGCCGGTAGTAGAACAGGCAGTACAGCACCACCAGCGCCAGGCCGATACCGCCCGCGATCAGCCCCGCCTTCAGGTACTGGAAGCCGAGTTCGGCGGACACCTGCTCGGACTCCTGCCGGTCGAAGGCCAGCGGCAGCGCACCGAACTTCAGCGAGTCGGCGAGCGCCTTCGCGCTGTCCGGGGTGAAGCTGCCGGACACCATGGTGCCGGGCGTGGTGATCGGCTCGTTGATGCTCGGCGCGGACAACACCTCACCGTCCAGCGTGAACGCGGTCTGCTTGCCGACGTTGTTGGTGGTGTAGGCCGACCAGGTCTTGAAGCCGGCGGACTTGAAGTCCACGTTGATGATCCAGCCGTGGCCACCCTGGGAGTCGAAGCCGGAGGTGGCGTCACTGATCTGGGTACCCGGGATCAGGGTCTTGTCCAGCAGGTAGACGTACAGGCCGTCCTCGTCACAGGCCAGCAGCGGCTTGGCCGGGTCGTCCAGCCCCTGGTAGTACTCGATCTGCGAGCAGGTGGGGCCACCGCCGTTGGCGTACCCGCTGGCCGCGGTCTCCCACGACTGCATCGCGGCATCGCTGGAGCCCTTCGGCTGAGTGGGCACCTTGGGGTCGCTGCCGGCCGGGAAGGCGGACGCTGGGGGCTTGCTGGTCACCGGGGCGGTGGGGTTGACGGTCTTGGTGGCGGCCGGGCCGGTCGTTCCGATCGACGCGCTCGCCGAGGACGGCGCCGGGGTGGACGGTGACGGATCCTCGGTGGTGCTGCCGGACGGCGCCGCGGAGGTCGCGGCGGCGGGCGCCAGGGCCGCCGCATGGCCGCGCAGGCCCTGGCCGGACGCGCCGGTCGTGGGGGCCGTCGACCCGCCGGTCGCCGACGCTGCGGCCGATCCCGACTGCTCGTTCTCGGCGACGGCGCCGCTGCTGGGACTGGCGGGTGCGGTGGTCGCGCTGCCGGTCGGGGCGGTGCTGCCGGTCGCGGACCCGGTCGCCGGGGTGCTGCCGGTCGCCGGCGCGGTCGACCCGGGTGCCGAGTTCGCCAGGGCCGGGTTCACCCACTGGGTGATCACCGGCCGGATGTTCAGCTTGGCGCTGCGGGTCAGGCCCGCCAGGTTGTCCTGGCCCGGAACGGTGATGACCAGCTGGTTCGACCCGTCGATCTGCACCTGGGCACCGGCCACACCAGAGCCGTTGACCCGGCGTTCCATGATCTCCCGGGCCAGTTGCATGGAATCACGGGACGGCGTCTCGCCGGTGGTGGTGCGGGCGGTCAGCGTCACCCGGGTGCCGCCCTGCAGGTCGATGCCCAGCTTCGGGGCGGTGGAGCCCGGAGTGAACAGCACCAGGGCATACAGCCCGGCCGTGATGACCAGGAACGTGATGATCAGTCGCCACGGATGGAACTGACCGGCTGGACTTGCCACGTGCTGCCTATCTCCTCATGGCCGCTGACCACCTGCTCGCCCGGCCCGGCCACTGGCCGGCACGGACCGTCGCCCGGCTCGGCTGCCGGGCGGCATGAATCCCGGCCTGCCGCGCAGGCCGGGACCAACGGCGAAGCCTAACCGACGTCCGACTGTCGGGATTCGTCCTCGTCGAGTTCGAGCACCCCGTCCTCGGCGGCCGCTGGCACCACGACCTCCCGCACGGCGGCGCGCACCCACGTGGTGCGCACGCCCGGAGCGATCTCCAACTCGATGGTGTCGTCGGCGACGGCGGTGACGGTGCCGTGCAGGCCGGACGTCGTCATGATGCGGGCGCCGGGGACGACCGTGTCCTGCATCTGCTTGACCTGGGCAGCCTGGCGCTTCTGCTTGCGCATTCCGAAGAACATCATCAGCCCGAGGGCGACGAACATCAGGATGGGCAGGGCGAATTGCTGCATCGTTCTCCTCGATATTGCGAACCTGGCAGGGACGCTGGGCCCCCTGGGCACGACCATGACCGGCCTACGGCACATCCCGCACGATCGGTCCGGCAGCGCCGTGCTTTCCGACCAGGCACAGCAGTCCGCACACACAGTACCGGAAACCGGACATGATCACCGTCACAGCATGCCGCGCGTCAGGGCTCGTCGAACAGGGTCCCCGTCCCGGACCGGCCATCCGGCGGGCTGAGCCCGACATGCTGCCAGGCCGCGCGGGTGGCGACCCGGCCGCGCGGCGTGCGGGCCAGCATCCCGGCCCGCACCAGGAACGGCTCGCACACCTCCTCCACCGTGGAGGGCTCCTCCCCGACGGCGACGGCCAGCGTGGTCAGCCCCACCGGGCCGCCGCCGAACGACCGGCACAGCGCGGTCAGCACCGCCCGGTCCAGCCGGTCCAGGCCCATCTCGTCGACGTCGTACACCCTCAGCGCATCCCGGGCGGCGGCCAGCGTGACGATGCCGTCCGCGCGGACCTGCGCGTAGTCCCGCACCCGGCGCAGCAGCCGGTTGGCGATCCGGGGGGTGCCGCGGGACCGGCCGGCGATCTCGGCGGCCCCGTCCGGTCGCAGCTCGATACCGAGGATGGCGGCGCTGCGGGTGATGATCCGTGCCAGGTCCTCCGGCTCGTAGAACTCCAGGTGCGCGGTGAAGCCGAACCGGTCGCGCAGCGGGCTGGTGAGCTGACCGGACCGTGTCGTCGCGCCGACCAGGGTGAACGGGGCGATCTCCAGCGGGATGGAGGTGGCACCCGGCCCCTTGCCGACCACCACGTCCACCCGGAAGTCCTCCATGGCCAGGTACAGCATCTCCTCGGCGGGCCGGGCGATCCGGTGGATCTCGTCGATGAACAGCACGTCGCCCTCGACCAGGTTGGACAGCATCGCGGCCAGGTCCCCGGCGCGCTCCAGGGCCGGCCCCGAGGTGACCCGGATGGCAGCGCCGAGCTCGGCCGCGACGATCATCGCCAGGCTGGTCTTTCCCAGGCCGGGGGGCCCGGCCAGCAGCACGTGGTCGGGGGGCTGGCCGCGCAGCTTGGCGCCGGACAGCACCAGTTCCAGTTGCTCGCGCACCCGCACCTGGCCGACGAACTCCGCGAGGGTCTTGGGGCGCAGCGAGGCCTCGACGTCGCTGTCCGCGGCGGTCTGTTCCGGCTCGACCAGCGCGTCGTCCCGTGGTTCCGGCTCGTCGCCGCGGTCGGGGCGGTCGTCCGGATCCGCCGGCCCCCACGGGGTGGCGGCGGCCATCAGCGACTCCGCCCCAGCAGCGCGAGCGCGCGGCGCAGCAGCACGCCGACGTCGCCGGAGGCGACGGCCGGATCCTCGGGATCATCGGACACGGCGGCGACCGCGTCCGACGCCTGCTTGGCGGTGAAGTCGAGACCGGCCAGCGCCTCGGTGAGCTGGTCGCTCCACGGCGCCGCCGCACCGCCGCCGCCCGGCTCGGTCGCGGGCACCAGGCCGACCTTGTCCTTGAGCTCCAGCACCAGCCGCTCGGCGCCCTTGCGCCCGATGCCGGGCGCACGGGTCAGCGCGGCGGTGTCGCCGCCGGCCAACGCCCGGCGCAGCTCGTCCGGCTCCAGCACGGCCAGCAGCGCGAGCGCGATCTTCGGGCCGACCCCGGACACCGACTGCACCAGCTCGAACAGCTCCTTGGCGGCCGGCGTGTCGAACCCGAACAGCGTCAGCGAGTCCTCCCGGACCACCAGGGTGGTGGCCAGCGTGGCCTCCTGTCCGCGGCGCAGGGTGGCCAGCGTGGCAGGGGTGGTGCGCACCGCCAGCCCCACGCCCCCGACCTCCACGACCGCGTGGTCCAACCCGATCGAGGTCACCGTGCCGCGGACCGAGGCGATCACCGCGCCGCCCTCCCCCTGGTCGTGCCCGCCGCGGCACCGACGCCCAGGCCCACCGTGCGCCCGGCGGTGACGAGCCGTCCCCGCGATGTGGCGGACTGGAGCTTCTGCTGCATCGGCGAGCGCCACAGGTGGCACACCGCCAGGGCCAGCGCGTCCGCGGCGTCCGCCGGCTTCGGCGCCGAGGGCAGGTGCAGCAGCCGGGTGATCATGGCCGTCACCTGCGCCTTGTCCGCGCGCCCGTTGCCGGACACCGCGGCCTTGACCTCGCTGGGCGTGTGCCAGGCGACCGGGATCCCGCGGCGGGCGGCGGCCAGCGCCACCACGCCGGAGACCTGCGCCGTGCCCATCACGGTGCGCACGTTGAGTTGGCTGAACACCCGCTCGATGGCGACCGTCTCCGGCCGGTGGCGGTCCATCATGGCCTCCACCTGGCCGGCCACCGCCAGCAGGCGCTCCGACAGGTCGGCGCCGGCCGGCGTGCGCACCACCGTGACCTCGACCAGTGTCGGCTGCCGGCCGGGGCCGCCGTCGACCACGCCGACCCCGCAGCGGGTCAGGCCCGGATCGACGCCCAGCACCCGCACGTCCCGCCTCCTCGTCACCGCCGAACACCTGTACGCGGATGACGCTACCCAGCCGACGCGGGCAACCGGCGGACCGCCACGCCTCCGGCCGATGTTCGCGGGTCTAAAGCACGGTCTTGGGACCCGAACGGCCCCAGAACGGTGCTTTCAACCCGCGAAGTCCACCAGCGTTGCACTCCGCAGCCGGGCGCTGCGACCGTGACATCAGCGTCGCTTCGCGCCGCCGGTCGCTCCGGCCTTCACTCAGCGCCCTCCGGTCGCTCCGGCCCTCACTCAGCGCCCTCCGGTCGCTCCGGCCCTCCGCAACCGGCCCCTGCAACTGCG
>JBIQML010000189.1:0-7859 GCA_044463405.1 Nakamurella lactea
CGCTCGCCGTGCAGTTCGGCGACAGCAGCGTGCTCGTGGACCGTGTCGCCGGCACGCAGCAGGCGGGCGCCGATCGTCAGGTCCCGATTGTCGTCGGTCAGGTCGAAATCGAGGGCGATCGTGTGGTTCTTGCGGTAGTCGTCGGCCGCGCTCGCGGTGAAGTCCGCCAGCGGCCACGTGAACTGCTGCGGCATCATCAGTGTGTCGCCGTCGACGACCACGACGACCTCGAAGTCGGCGACATCTTTCGCGTCGACGCCGAAAACCGTGACCGCGATCGGCGCGGTGCCGGGTTTGCCGTCCTCTTCCACGTCGCCGGCGCGCACGGGCTCGCCGTCAGCAAGACGAGTCTGCGTCATTGGGTGGGTCACTTCCACCCGCTGGCAAGGCTTGGTCGCGTCGCGCCGGAGCGTGAGGGTGCCGTCGGCATTGTCCAGCGCATCGATGCTGTCGTTCGACAACACGAGGAGCACCTCGCCGGCGACGCACAGGTCGGTGCCGCCGAGATCCACCTGGGCGCGGGAGTAGTGGCCGTCGCCCCCCTGGGGGAGCGCTGCCAGCGTAGGTGCCGCACCATCGCGCGTGGTGACGGTGCCGGAGATGTTCACCGTCACCTCGGCGCCGGCCAGCTCGTCCGGGAGCTGCGGCACGGCTATGCGGTAGTAGCGGTAACCCAGGCCCTCCAGGCGAGAAACGTTGATGTCCAGGGGGTCTTTGGTCAGTTCAGCCTTCGCCATCGCCGGCAGCCGGCCGTCCGGGAAGTGGCCGTCTAGGTCGACGAAGCGCGGCCGGATCGGGTCGCCAGGCAGATCCGCATTCAGCAGGCGCATGGCGAACTCGGGAAAGCTCGTGCCCATGTCCACCGTCCCGCTGATAGCCGTAATGACGTCCTGCCACGGTGGGTTACGCGGCAGTGTCTCCAGCGCGACCCACGAATCGAACACGGCTGCCGCGCCGGCCTGCTGCTCCATGAACAGTGGCCACACGTGCGCGCCGTAGGGGCGCAGCCCCACCGGCGACGTGAGCGAAACGCCGGGGAGGGTGTCCTGCGCCACCGGCACGCGCTTTTCGTACAGCCGCGCCGAGTCGTCGCGCACATAATAGGACGACGACCATTCGGCGCTCGCCTCTATGTACCAGCTATCGAGTCTGGCGTTGTGGGCGTACTGAAGCACGTGGAACATCTCGTGGACCAGCATGCGCTCGAAGAGCGGCCGGTCCGCGAGGTGGTCCGCGGCCATCAGGACATAAGCGCTTGCCGTCACGCCGTGGTACGGCGCGACCGAGATCGTGTCACCGAAGCCGGCCGACCCGGCTTCGCCGGCGCGTACCGGCCCCATCCAGCCCGCTGGCAGCACGTAGATGTCGATGGCCTCGTCGGCACGCGGGTCCGAGTCGGTCGCCGGGTCGTCCGGGATCGGCGCGCCCATGTCGGCGATCAACTGCCCGGCATGCGCGGCGACCACGCCCGTGACGATGTCCATGGCGTGCGTGGCCCCGTCGAGCCCGGACTCGTCGAGGGATTCGCACACCCACACCCGGAACGGTTGCCCGGCAACGGCTTCCGTCTTCCACGTGGGGCACGGCGGCCCGGTCTTCGGATCTGCCGGGTCGGGTGCGTCGATGATCGCGGTGCCTGCCGCCCGGAGTCCGGGCGGCAGGCCAGTACTGAAGATGCTGGCCGGGTCGGTGGGCCGCAGCAGGTACGGTTCGATCTGGGCGCGGATATCGTCGGGCAGTTCACCCAGGCGCTCGCGCAGCTGCGCGATCAGTCCGAGGTCGTGCGCTTCCGCCGCGCCCTGGTACTCGGCGGGCAGCGCCGGGTATCCGAACAGCAGGTGCGTGCGGTACAGCAGCGCGGTCGGCTCGTCGATGTCGCCGGCCTCCAGCGCCGCCGCGATCAGTTGCGTCGAGGTCGGCTCCGGCAGTGCGCTTCCGTCATCGTCAGCCATGTATGACGCCGCTCCGGGCGATTCCGGATCGGTCGCTGCAGTGGCGCTCACCGACGCGGCCTGATCGTCGTCCACCATCGGGTTTCCGGCGATGGAGGTACACCCTGCCATCAGTGCAAGCGCGAGTGCCACCAGCGTCAACCTGCGCGGTATCCGGCGGCGGCCGTGATGCCGCTTCATGCGCGACCCTCCCAGCTTTCCCCTGGCGTCACGATCCGTCCACGAGTCCCGGCCGACCCAGCACCATTTCCCCGTCGCCGGTCTGCACATACAGCAGCTTGTCGACACACAGGAAGGTCCCGGTCGCGCTCGCGGGCTCCGGATGCGGATCCCCCATGATGACGGCGCCTTGGGGCGAGTGGCCCGTCATCGTGAGTTTCGAGGACAGCTTCACATCCTGCATGGCGAACGAGCCATCCTCCTCGACCGTGTAGTTTGCGGTGTCCTTTCCGTCACGGACGACGGTGATCGTGACGTCTTCGACGACGAACTCGTTGGTCCATTTCCGGTAGTGGGTCTCCGCGGTGCCGTCGGGCTTGAACGTGACGAGCACGTCGCCGCTGATGTAGTGCGCGGCGCCGCCGGAAAGTTGCGCGACCGCGGAGGCAAACCAGTCGTTGCTGGCCACCCAGTCGCCGTAGAGGCATTCGGGAAGTGCGTCAGTATCACCGCTGGTCGTGACCGTGAGAGTGCTGGGCGAGGCGGTGCGGGCCTCATCGATGCTCGTCGGCGCTGCGGGGACCGACATCGACGTTTGGGGAGGCGTGGTCCCGACAGTGGACGTTCTCCCCACCGGGGCTGGACGGCCCTGGCCGGTCGAAGAGGCGGGTGGTTCACTCGTGGTTTCGCCGTCATCGGAGGAGGTCTCGGTGGACTGTTCGGTAGTGGCAGCGCCGGCCGTCGCCTTGCCCTGCCCGGCCGTGGAACCCTGGCAGCCGCTGAGGACAAGCGCGACGACGACGACGGCGAGTGCAGCGCTGGTACGCCGAAAAAGGTTAATCATGACACTCCCTGCCGTAAAGCCCGGCGATGTAGTCGCTGGCGGCGCGGACGTCGGCGTCATCGAGGATGGTCGCCGCCGTTTCGGCCGGCTGCTCGGCAGCCGTGTCGGCGGCGTGGCGGACAACGAGGACCTGCAGGGTCAGCTCGTCCGGAAACGCCGAGTAGTACGGGGTGAAGGCGTCGAAGTCTGCCCGGACCTCTTCCGCGGTGACCGGCAGGAGCGCGAGGTCGGCGTAGCGGCCGGCCCGCAGGCTCAACTCGCGCAGCGCATCGCACGCAGCCGCCTGGTCAACGCCGCCCGCGATGTCGGCAGCCGGCGGCGCGCCGCTGCAGCCGGGATCGTCGGTCGGCGCGATCGTCACGAAGCCGGCGATGGCGTCTTCGATGACGAGCGACGAGTTAGAGACGGCCAGGATGATGTCGCCGCCGGTGCACACCGTGGTGCCGTCTGGCTCGACCGAGACCCGCTGGTAACTGCCGTCCGGGTCTCGCACGAGCGCATCGATCGTGAGCGGCGTCCCGGTCGCGGTATGTGCGTCGCTGGCGATTTCGACGGATCCGATGCCACCGGGCGCCGTCAAGGTGAACCGATGGAAGCGGTAGCCGAGGCCGGGAATGCCGGAACTGTCGATCGTAACGATGCGCTCGGCAATATCGCGGACCGGCATCTCGGGCAGCAACCCGTCCGGAATCTGCGGGTCGATCTCGTTGAAACGTGGTGTCGCGGGGTCCCCAGGTAGGTCAGCGTTGACCAGCCGCAGGACGAACTCGGCGAAGGCGACCTGCACGTTCATCTGCTGGTTGATCGCCGCGACGGCGGCGCCACCGCGCGAATCGGCAGGAACCTCGACCATGGATTGCCAGACGGCGACGATCGACTCCGGGCCGAGTTGCTGCTCCATGTACAGCGGCCAGAACGCCGCTGCGTAGCCATGTCGCCAATCCGGATCATGCAGCGACAGCGCACTGTTCTGCAGATCCGGTAGGTATCCAGTGGCGAACTCGGGCACGTAACGCCCGCGGGCCCAGTCGGCGGTGGCCTCGTAGAACCAGGCGCTGCCTGAATTCACTCCGGCGTCGATGCTGATGTGCGCGAACTGCTGGAGATGCGTGATCTCGTGCGCCAGCACCCCGGCCAAGGCTTCCGGGTGGTCGAGAAGGTAGGCGCCGAGCATGGTGTAGCCGCTGGTCGACGTCGCGGTCCGGGGCGCGGCCGGCATAGTGATCGCGGCAGCGTGCGCATCGATCGTCCGTTCGTTGCTTTCCCGGTAGGGCGCCATCCAGCCGTCGGGCAGCAGGTAGATGTCGACCAAGTCGTCGCTGCCCGGGGTGGGATCCTGCGTGGGATCATCCGGGGTGGGCAGACCCAGACCTCGGGGTGGGGTCGCGAAGATGCCGGCATCGTCGAGCCTCGCCAAGGCATCGCGCACCGCCGCGATCGCGTCGGCCGCGCCGCCGTCCGGCATGTCAGTGCAGGCCCAGACGCGAAACGGCAGGCCGGATGTCGCCTCGGACGTCCAGCCGCTGGCGCACCGGTGCGGGCCGGCGGCGGACTGCTCGTCCGCGCGCGGCAGCGGCCCGGTCGCAGCATGCCCCGCGCCGCGGAACCCGGGCGCCCCGCCGCTGCTGAAAGCGCTCTCCGGGTTCGCCGGGCGCAGGAGGTACGGCGCGAGCAGCTCCTGCACGTCCGCCGACGCGTCTTCCAGCGCGGCCTGCGCCCGTGATGCCAGCGCAACGTCGTGGGAGTTGCGCGCCCCGCGGAACTGTTCCGGCAGCTCCGGCGCGCCGAGCTGTGCCCAGAGCCGATAGGCGAGCGCGGTCGGCTCGTCGATATCGCCTGCCGCCCGCGCAGCGTCGATCAGCCCGGCGGAGGAGGCGTCGTCATCTCCGGTCACACGCGCCTCGACATCGACGGACGCTGCCCCGGCGGATGCCGCGAGCTGGGTTGCCGCGGCGGAAGGATCCCCGGGCGTGGGAGTACCGCTCACGGTCGGCCCGGGCCCCGTGGCCGCGCAGCCGGTGACGACGAGGGTGAGCAGTGCCAGCAGCGCTGGGATGCCGCGGGTGCGACTCTGCCCGCGAACGGTCATTCCGGCCGTCCACCACGCAACGGATCTGCGAAGCGACGCGGACATTACCCCTCCTCGGGCCAGCTGGCGGGCAGGTCGCACGCTGTGCGGGTACTCTTCACCAGCTCCTCCATGGCGGTGTCGTGTGTTCCGCGCGCGAAGTACTCCTCCACTTCGGCTGCGGTGTCGAACACGGAGGCCGCCCGCACATCATTGTTCAGAATGGGCAGCACGGTTCCCACCAGGCCAGGCAGGTCATCCTTCATGGCCTGGGCCGGGCTCATAATCACGTCGACGTCGTCGCTGGACACGCCCTCGCTCTCGACGCGCGCAGGCAACGTCGCGATGTCCTGATAGAGCGCGGTGAGCACGTCGCACATCGGTCCGCCGGAGGCGTCGACCTCTACCGGAGACTCGGCATCGGCGTCACCGGGATCCACTGCCGTTGCACCCGACGAACTCTGTGCGGAACCGGGATCCGCCGCGTCGCTCTCCCCCGAGGAACACCCGGCCATCGCAAGGGACAGCACTGCGGTGACCGCGAGGATCGCGCTCTTCATGGGCATACCTCGGCTATTCGATGTGGTCATGGGATGTGCGCAGCGTATCGAGACCGATGAAAATCGGATGAAACACGTATTTCATGACGGCGCGGGTTGAGTCAGTCGCAGCTATCGCCTTGGGCGGTCTTCTTGTCGCCCTCGATGGTGTCGCTCGCCTGCGAGAGGTTGACGCCGAGGATCGTGAAGTCGTACCCGTATTTCAGTTCGGCGCGGACATACGCCTCCTTGCATACCGGCCCCCAGTGCAGCGAGGTACCGGCCACGATCCCCGGCTGCACATACGGGATGAGGCCGGCGTCGAAGAAGATGAGCGAGACACGCGGGAAGCCGGTGCCGGGTCGGAGCCCTCGGCGGCATGGATGTCGCCCTCGAAATCGTCGTCGACGACATCCGCATCAACCGGTCGCTATGCCGCCGAGCTGCCGGCATCGCCGCGTGTCGCCGAACCGGCCGCGGGGACGCTGTTCGCCGGGTCTCCGGCAGCATCGGCTCCCGCGCCGACTGGCATCCCCGCGACCGCGCTGCTGCATCCGGCGACGAGCGCCGCCAGAACCAGCGCGTAAGCGGCCCGGGCGGTCACGCTCCACAGCCGAGACCGCTTCAGCATCGTATTGTTTCGAGTCCCCCGCTGAGAATGTCGTCATATCGGATCCTCAGCTGCCGGCCTGCAGGACATCCATGTAATCCTGCTGATCGCTGACCCGACCATCGCCGTCGATGTCCCGCTGAGTGGTCAACTCCGCCAGCACCATGGCGTGTGTCACCGAGCATTCCGGCATCACCAACGACGAGACGATCGCCTTGACGGTCTCTTCGGACACGTCGCCCTCGTCCGGCTGATAGCTGATCTCGATCACGAACGTGTGCGGCAAGAGCCTCCAGGTACCGTCGAACATCGGCTGCGGCATGTCGAACTGGTTAATGCGCGCCTTGTAGACAACGTCGTCCAACCGGTCCGGTGCCTGTTCCGGGCGGGCGACATACAGCTGGGTCGTGGAATCCCCGACGGGCACGTCGCCGACGGCATCGAAGATGATACGGACGGTGTCGTCTCCCACGGTGTAGTCATAGTCGAAGGTCGACTCCGAGTCCGGCTGGCCGTCGTACTCCTTCTGCAGCACGCCGTCGAGGTCGTGACTGTCGGAATGGATCGAAATCTTGACCGCTCCCAGGTCCGTGGGCCGGAAGCCGTAGTCGAAGCTCATGGACGTCGGACTGCCGGATCCGCCGGTGCGCCCGCCCAGTTCCCAGTCGCCAGGAACGGCAAAACCGACATACGAGCTACCGATGGCCTCCGCACGGTCGAGACACTCGACCGGGCTGCGCTGCCATCCAGCCGGATCCCCGGTGGGCGCCGCCGGCAGCCACCTCACGATCGACGGAACGTCCTGCTGCGGCACGGCGGGGGCGTCGTCCGGAGATTCGCCATCGCCGGAATAGCCCTCCTGAACATCACTGTTATCCGGATCGACGTTCATGGACTCCAGCTGTTTGAGAACGGAGCTCATCACTGCCTGCTGTTCCGATCCGTCCTGCACCGGCAGATCGGCAGGGCCGGGCGAACTGCATCCACTGATCGCGAGCAGGAGCGCTCCTGCTCCGGCGATACATGCGACACCACGGCGTCGGATTGCAGCACGGACGGACCAGGCGGATGACATGGCGTAGACCTCTTCCAGCGACAGAATGGTAAATGGGCGTTCAGCAGCGCGACGGGTGTGCCGCAGATCGCCGACGCATGGTAGTGCCACGGCCTGTCCCTTTCCTTAAACTGACTTTTAACCGACGACCGGCGTGAGCTACGGTGCTAGAGGATGAATACGGCACCGGACCCATTTACCTCGCGGCGACAGGACAGTGAGATTTCTGGCGCAGCCGCCGACGCGGTGCCGATTCGGATCGACCTCTCGGCTGTCAATGCCGCGACACGTATCGCGCAGTGCCTGGACGCCCTTTCCACCACGCCCGCCGACGACTACGAGCGGCGGGCCGCGATACTCGCCGCCCTCGCCACCGCGCAATCCCTCAGCGATCCGGACAGTGTCCCGGAGACTCTCGCCAACGCGCACCGCGCGGCCGAACGAGCAAGAACGAACACCGCCACCGTCTACACGCTGATCGCCCGCTACGCGACCGATCTTTCGCCGGAGGCACTGCCCCGCCGGATCGAACTGGCGAACGCCGTCATGGAATTACTGGCACTCCCGGACTGCGCCCACCTCCGCGATGATCTGCTGCCGCTGGCGTACTTCATGCACCTGGGCACGCTGATG